>CAZPWC010000035.1:0-3366 GCA_964590155.1 uncultured archaeon | reverse complement strand
AATGAATCAACATTTGATCCAACAAATCCGGCAAGCACTATAACAATTGCCACAATAATATTTTGATAAGCCAAATAGTATACCGAAGCTATTGCTAGTCCCCCAAAAAACGCAGCCACTTCCCCCAAAACAGTAATTCCTCCATCTGTTCCTCTTTCCACTTTTTCAAAAGTTGTAATCAAAACAGTCTTATTTTTTGAATAGTACCCTATTTCGTGCGAAAGCGTATCAGCTAACGCTGCTGCCATTGCCCCAAAAAATGCTAGTTCAAGAAAGTATGCATATTCAGGGTAAGCCACTATAAGTATTATTGAAGCAAGAGCAGGTAAAGAATTACCCACAACATTCGATATGTTTCTGGTTTCATGTTTTTTTATTGGGAAGTTACTCGCAATTTCCGCTACAATAAAAAAAACAAGCACTGTAAAAAAAGCAAATACTGGTTTGGGGGCATAACTTATTGCCGCTAAACCAACAACATTTCCAACTAGAATTCCTTCAAAATCAAGGAGTTTTTTGTAGTAAGAAACAAGCGAAAATATTACTAGCAATGCAAAAACTATTAACAAATCCTCTATAAGCATATTAGAAAAGTAGTGTTTGTTATTTTAATTCATTGCTTTTGGTCTGTTCTATAAAGTTGTTGCTTTTTATGGAAAGGGGCAATGAAACTAAAAAATAACGAGAACTATTTTTTCTCAGTGAATTGCGCTTTAACAGGAATTGCTCTTTTTACTGAACATATTTTTGATGCTTTTTTTGCCAATTCGCTAACAAAATTTCCTAATAATAACTCTTTGCATATATCTTCAAAATCTTTTCCGTTAAGTGAAAGCATTTCTTTATGCAATATATCTCTTATAGCTGTTTCCTGGCTCTTAGTGGCTTTTCTTTCTGTAACAATAACCATGTTAACTTTTCCTTCTCCGCCAACAACAGAAAGCTTCTCAACTAACCCTACCTTGCTGTTTCTTCTTCTAACAGTTCTTCCTAAAAATGCTTTAACTACTTCAAATTTTGATATTTTTGTTACAACATTTTGTCCTTGAATATCCGAAACTTTAAAGTAAACAATATAATCTCTCTTCATTCGGTTGCCTGTAACATTGTCAAGAGTTGTTCTTATTGTTCTATTAAATAGATTTCTTGGTTTTTCTGCAGGGGTTTCAGCTAATGGTTTTTTATCAAATGCAGGGGAAGCCATTATTGTGAACCATTTCTTTTTCTTCCACTTATCAACAGTTCTTCGAGCCTGGCCTTTTGATGCTGATTGCTGTTTTGTTTCCTTTGTGTCTTGTATCATCGCTGGCATAAAATCACATCAAATATCTCAAATCCAAAAAACTAATTCCTCAAAAAATCATCAATCTTCTTTAACCCTTCAATTCCTTCTTCTTCCATCAATTTTTCTTTACCTTTCGCACCTTTTTTCTTCAACACTGCTTTTATCTTCAAATTCATCCCCGCACAAATAACTTTACTTTACAAGCAATGCTGCTTGCTCTGGAGTATATCTCCACCCAGCAGGAATCTTTCCTTTTTTAGAATAATATCTTGTTAATCGTCTTATTTTTGAAACAGTTAACTCGTATCCTCTTTTAGCTGAAAAGTCTTTTTTGTTTTTACTTAAGTGTTTGTTTAACTGGACACTTCTTCTAATTAAATTAAGCATATCTTCTGGCATATCTCCGCTCAATTTGTTCTCTACTAAAACTCCGCGGATTCCTTTTCCGGCCAATTCGTTAAAATCTTTTACTCCGTGTTCGTCTCTAAGAATTAATCCTATTTTGCTTGGACTATGGCCTGCGTTAGCTAGTGATACAATTATTTCTTCAGCCTCTTGCACAGAAACACTGCCACCCGTCTTTTTTTCTTTTGCTTTTTTTGCCATCAAAATCACTAAAATTTAACCTTTCCTCCCTATTGGCAAGGAAAAGAACAATAAAACAATAATATAATTCTCCAAAAGAAGGTTTATAAAGGTTGCTTGAAAACCTCTCGCAACAAACGTGCAAAAAAGTAGCATTTTGTACTAATCTCACTTTGATAAAGAACTATTTAGTGATACCTTGCCCGCTTTTCTATCTTTTCCAGCCTGTCCCAACAGGCGTATGGGGTTGCTATTGCTCCGCAATAGCACTGAAATTAAATTAATGATACCTTGCCCGCTTTTCTATCTTTTCCATTTGCCCGACCATTTCTTTTGAAGGACAATATCCTTTCATTACCTTTTCCCACCCTTTTTTTAACGAAGAATGAGTAGCATTAAATGTTTTTTTGAAAACAATTAAATCGGTTGCTTTGTCTTCAATTTTTTTTGAAAAAAAGCCCAACCCAAAATCTATGAAGACTAACTTGTCAACCCCCTTAATTTTACGAACCAGTATATTTGATGTTGTTAAGTCCCCGTGAATTATGTCCGCATCATGAATTTTTCTTATTTCTTCCCCTGCTTTTTCACACAAATTAGTTTTTGCTTCAACAATTTCTTTAAGCATTTTCCCTTCAACAAACTCCATCATTATTTCAGCCTTGGTTTCATCAACAAAAAAGATTTGAGGGACATTAACTACAAGTCCTGCATTTTTTATTAGCTTTACTTCTCCTCGTGTTCTTTTTTTTCTTATTCCTTGATCAAGTTTTTCATTTCTATAATTTTTTGGTATTCTTTTTTTTAATAGAGCCTTTTTTTCTTCAAAAGTTGTTTGAACTAGTTCCGCTTCAGCCCCTTTTTTGTAAAAAGTCATAAAATCACAAAAACCCTAAAAAATTATTTTCTAAATATCCAAAAAGATAAACTCGACTTTAGCATAATCAAAATATTTTTCCGCACTTATTTTCAAAAGAATCAATTATTTCTTGAGCCATTTGGTTATATTCTCTAACACTTTCTGCTTGCATTAATCTAGTGCTTTGTTTGTCTTGTTCGGACAGGAAACTTGATTCGCTAAGGGCTTTTTCTGAAGCACTTTTTGCAAGTGAAGCAAATTTGTAAGCGTTTAAGGTATTTGATGATTTGCACCCCTCATTTTGATAATCAACTTGTCCATAAAATTCATTTGATTTAAAAATATAAAAAAATGATTGCGCCGTGTAGAGTTCAAAACGTATTAAAGTGGAATTTGTTTTTGCTTGTAAAGTTGATAGCTCGCTTATATACGCGCTCATTATTTGAGAGTTAGGCGAATAACTTTCCACTAGTCCGTAAGTTTGTTTTAATTGAGCAAGCTTTTCAACAGAAGCATTGTCCGTTTGTCCAAGACACCCAAACAGTAAAAAGGCGACTGCTAGAAAAATAAGTATTTTCTTCATATTACCAAACAAATAAGACAAATTAGTATTAAATTCTTATTCTTGGCGAAAAAG
>CAZPWC010000034.1:0-4015 GCA_964590155.1 uncultured archaeon | reverse complement strand
TGGATCCACAAGATAGAAGTGCACTACACGAAGCAATGGAACAAGGAATGATATCGGTTGCAAAAGCAGGAATAGTTAGCAGATTCAAAGCAGACACTTCCTTACTTGCTGCAGCAAATCCAAAATACTCAAGGTTTGATCCCTACACTCCATTTTTGGAACAAATTGATTTACCCGCGTCACTAATTTCTAGATTTGATTTATTTTTTATGATAAAAGATGTTTTGGATAAAACAATGGACCACAAAATTGCTGAACACATATTAAAGACACACCAAAGCGGAGAGCTACTAAGACAAGCCCACATAACAGGAAAAACAATGACAAAAAAAGAATTAGAACAAATAGAGGTAATAACAAAACCAAAACTTGACCAAGAATTTTTGAGGAAATATATCTCATTCGCTAGACAAAAATGTTTTCCAGTACTAACCCCCGAATCAATGGAAGCGATAACGGAGTTCTATGTGGGATTAAGAGATCAAGGAAGAAACCAAGGAACATACACCGCAACTGCTAGACAACTTGAAGGACTTGTAAGATTGTCAGAAGGAAGCGCAAGAATAAGATTAAGTGATACTGTTGAAATTGAGGACGCAGAAAGAGCAATAAGACTTGTAAAAAAATCTTTAGAAGAAACAGTGACTGACCCTGAAACAGGAAAAATTGATATTGACATTGTAACAACAGGAGTTACTCAAGCAAAACAAAATGCAATAAGCACAATTATGAGACTAATAAAAGAAGCAATGGGCGAAGGGGTGGACATGGTACCTATAGAACAAATCAACGCAATGGCAATTGAAAAAGGACTTGATGAAGAAAAAGTAAAAGGAGCTATTGATGAACTAATAAGAAAAGGAGATATTTACACCCCAAGACACCACTTTGTAAAACCAACTGCGAAAGGATAACTCAAAAAAATACTTAACCCCCCCTGTCAACTAAAACGCACTAATTAAATACTTAAAATGACTACTTAATTTATGCAAAAAAACAACAAGCAAAAAGGTAAAAGCAAAATGCAGATAAAACAAACAAAAAAAATGAAAAACACTGACAACACCCCTAGAAAGAAAGAAAAGCCAGAACAAAAATGGGCAGGAAAAGAAGTATTCATATTATTAGCGCTAGTTTTTTTAATAACTGAATGTTTAGGACTATTTGTTGCAACATCATTATTCCAACAAGGATTACAACAGCCCCCTTTCAGTGAAGATGTTAATGATATAGGAAACGCAGTGGGATTATTTGCCACAATATTGATAATGACAGGATTTATTTTGCTAATTCTCAGATTCAAAAAAGAAAGGAAATTACTAATAGTAATGGAAACCCTCGCGGTTTTCTCAACAGCAATATTAGTGCTATCCGCATTCATAACAAATAATGACTCAGTAATAATTTTGCTTGCGTTATTACTAATTGTAATGAGAAATATTAATAGGGAAAACCTTGCAATGAGAAATGTTGCAGGAATAATTGCCATAGCGGGAGCGGGGGCCTTGTTAGGAATATCAATAGGATTACTGCCTTTAATATTTTTTATTATTGCTCTTGCAATTTATGATATTATTGCGGTGTTTAAAACAAAGCACATGGTTGAACTTGGAAGGGCCGTTACAAAACAAAATTTTGCATTCACAATAGCTATGCCTACAAAAGAACACAAATTTGAACTTGGAAACGGGGATCTTGTAATACCCCTAATGGTTGCGTCAAGCATTCTTGTAAATGGAAACTTTTTGAACAACAATTTTGTTGCAGCACTCTGTTTGATAGCAAGCTTTGCAGGACTATGCATAAGCATTTACTTGGTTTCAGAAAAAAAAGTGGCAATGCCGGCACTGCCCCCACAAACACTACTCATGCTAATAGTTATTGGCGGAGCAATACTTTTCGGGTTGTAAAAAATAACTTATCCAATTAAAATCTGTGCTAACCCAAAACTAAAATTAGATGCCACTAATACTAATTACTGCTTGCGTGCAAGTCATGGAAAGATAATTTGGAGGCACTCCGAAAAAACTTAACAAAAAAGGAACTCCAAAATAACCCGCATAAGCCAACAAAACATACCGCGGAACTTTTCCAAGCCAACAACCAATAAAAAACTTTGACTTACTATACTTTGCCAACCCTGCAGCAATTCCAATAACATCAAAAGGCAAAGGGGTAAAAGCAAAAACCACAAGCAAAGGAATACCCACTTTTTCAAGCTTGTCCTTTAACAAAACCAATTGATAAATTTCTTTTTTACTCATTTTATTAAAAGTAGTTATCCCTAAATAGCCAACAATGTATCCTGAAAATTCTCCAATCGCTGCCCCGGTAGCAACAACAACCCCCAACAATAGCGGAGAAACAATCCCTAAATTAAAAAATTCAACAGCGGCTATTGGGGCCAATAACAAATCAATAGGCAAAGGAAGAAACAACGAAGCATTAGCTATAATTGAAACAAAGAACAAACCAATAACTCCAACTAAACCGGAATTACGAACAAAGCAAAAAAAATCTTCAATTTTGAAAAACCCTGTGACAAAGGCTACAACAATTAAAGCAATAAAAATCAAAAAAACAACCATTATTGGAAAAGAAGCGTCCTTTTCCTGAAAACCAACTTTTGGAGGACTTTTTTTAGAAGAAATCTTTTCTTGATCAAAAGTCCACTTTGCCATTAAATAACTAACAAAATCGCGTTTATATAGTTTTTGTTAGCAAAAATTAGTAAGAAATGATTAATATGAAGATGACTTACGAAGAAATGCTTGATAGAGCGTACTTAACAATCCCGAAAAAAGCACTCTCACACGAAAGATTTGAAATACCAAAAGCCGATTCATTTATACAAGGAACTAAAACACTTGTAAAAGGGGTTAACGAACTTATACGAACAATGAGAAGAGACAAAAAACACTTCTTAAAATTCTTAATGAAAGAAACTGCCCTGCCTGTGTCTGAAGGGAACAACCAAATAGTAATAAGCGGAAAAGTAGGGGCAATACAATTAAACAAACTTATTGAAAGTTACTTCAAGCAATTCATTTTGTGTCATGAGTGTGGAAAACCTGATACAAATATTACAACACAAGACAGCGTAAAAATAATGAAATGTGAAGCGTGCGGAGCAATAAAACCTGTGAGAGAAATTTAACTCTTTCTTAGAGATGATATATTGATAGCAAAAAAACACTACAACCAAATAACAAATATTCTTGCTGTTTGCGATGAAGAACACTTAGGAAAAACATTTGAAGACGAAAAAATATCCTTCACTGTTTCGGAAAAGTTTTTTGGTGGAGAAGCAATAACCCAAAAAGAACTTTTTGAACTCATAAACGAATTTGATTCAATAAATATGTTCGGCGATAAGTGCGTAGAAATGGCTGAAAAAGAAGGTTTAATAAGTTCTGCAAGCATAATTAAAATAAAGGGCATAAAACACGCCCAAATATATAAACTTTAGCGGTAAGCACGAGGCGATTAATTGGCTAACTTTAATTCACAGAAAAGAAAAAACCAAATGAAGAGGACACGAGGAACTAGCGCTCCGCCTAGCCCTGAAGGAGAAACTTATATCAGAGTAAGATTGCCTGATGAAAAAGAGCTTGAACAATTTGCTATCGTAACACAATTAATGGGCTCAAACCAAGTTAAAGCACTGTGTGAAGACGGACAAGAAAGGCAATTTAGAATTCCTGGAAAATTAATGAAAAAAGTTTGGATCCGCGAAAATGATATTATAATAATAAAGTTATGGGACTTTCAACCATCCAAAGGAGATGTTGTTTGGAGATTTTTGGGCAACCAATCTGAATATTTAAAAAGAAGAGGATATTTAAGAAAACTTCCATTGTAAAGCTAAAAAAACAAGAGAAAACCAAATAAAGCTCTTTTTCTATATTTCCTATACTAAATAAAATAAAAAAGGTGAAAAATATAGCACACAAAAGAGAAATTGTTACAGAAGAAAACGATAAGCCAGTAAAAGAAGAAAGACTAATCAAGAACG
>CAZPWC010000033.1:0-4672 GCA_964590155.1 uncultured archaeon | reverse complement strand
TTAAGTGTAAGAAAAGCGGAACAGTATTTGAAACTAGGTGCGCAAAAATATGGCTTGAAGGGGACATATCTGTCACAAAAATTAGACATGATTATCGTGCTGGTGCGGAAGAAGTTTTGGAGTATCTTACTGTTGCTGGTAATATTACAAACGGCAAACCAATGCCTAATATTTTTGATATAAGAGGGCTTGAGTGGATGCACGAAACTGGTCTTAATGAACTTTTAGCTGAAAAATCCGCATCCATCACAAAAGCTAGTGCGATTTTAATAGATCGTCCAAATGTGTGGCAGTCATTAACTCTTAGAGTTATTTTAATGATGTCTCATTCTCCTTTTCCTCTAAAAGCTTTTACTGATAGAGAAAAAGCGATTGAGTGGCTCAAACAGTTCAAATAAGTCTTTTATAATTTTTCTAGATCTGGCTTTTTGTTATAGGGTTTTTTCTGTAATAAATTTGGGTAATTATAAGCATTATCAAATTGGCTACAGGATATGAAACCCAAACACCAAATAATCCAAAGAGATTTGCTAAAATTAGTGCGCTAACTAATTGTATAACAATGTAGGAAAGGGCGAGGTTCATAGCGGTTTTTGTTTTTCCTGAACCGCGGTAAGATGATACAATTACTATTTGTGCTCCTAATAAGCCAAGCGATAAAGCAAATATTTGTGTAAAAAGAATTGCTTCGGAAAGTACTTCGGGTTCGCCTGAGATGAATAGAGAAGATAATTGTTCGGGGAATAACAAAAGAGGAAGAGAAACTATTGTTAAGAAAAGGAAAGAAAAAATCATTCCTGTTTTTATTATTTGTTTTATTTGCTCATTTTTTCCGGCGCCAAGATTTTGTGCAATAATTACATTAATTGCTAGTGAAAGTCCAAAAGAAGGAATTAACGCAAAACTTCCTACCCTCATTCCTATTCCGTAAGCAGCTATTGCTACTGTTCCAAAAGAAGCAATTATTCCTGTCATTAACACCATTCCGATTGAGCGCGAAAGAAATTCTACTGAAGAAGGGGCGCCTAATTTGAATAATCTTTTAACAGAAGCTAAGTGGGGCACTAAATCTTTTTTGTCAAACTTTAACAAGTGGTCTTTATTTTGGAGCCAAATAAGAATTGCTACACAAGATATTCCTTGAATTATTATTGTGGCCCATGCGGTTCCTGCTATTTTCATTGCGGGCAACCCAAAACCGCCAAACATAAATATCGGGTCAATAAAAAAGTTAATTATCAATCCCCCTAAAGCAAATAACATAAATATTTTTACCTCTCCAACTCCGCGTAAAGCTCCTGAAATAACATTGTAAGCAAACAAAAATATTGTTCCAAGGAAAATTATGCTAAGGTATTGTGTTGCCTGTAAATTAACTGCTGGATCAGCGCCAATCAAACCAACTATTTGTCCTGCAAAAATAAATCCTATTATCCCGATAATTATTCCTGAAATGCTTGCTAAAGAAATCGCTTGTGTTGCATAATAATTTATTTTTTCTTGATTATTTTGTCCCTTGTACAAAGCAATTATTGAGGATATTGCGCTGACAAAACCCATCGATACGGAGTTTATTACAAAAAATATTGGAAAACTAAGTGCGATTCCAGCAACAGCTTCTTTTCCTAATTGCCCAACCCAAAAAGCATCAACCGCTTGATAAAAAACCATTATTAAATTTGTTAACATCAAAGGGACTGCCAATGTAATAATTGCTTTTGTTATTGGCATTTTTGTAAAATCTTTTTTTGGATCATTTTTTTGCATCTTTTTCACTTCTGCATGTAATATTTTTTTTGTTTTTCTGATAATCTCTCAATAGAGTACCTTAACATTGTTCTTGGCATCTCTTTTGAATATTTGTCAAGGAACCTTATTAACTCTTCTTCACTAGTGCGTTTGCCCATTTCTCTTAGCATCCAACCAACAGCTTTTTGTATCAAGTCATGCTCGTCTTTTAGCAAAATTTTTGCGATTTTAGCCGTGTCAACGATTTGTTTGTTCTTTATGAAAGTAAATGTCGCCAAAATTGATATTCTTTTTTCCCAAATAATTTTTGACGATGCAAGTTTGTACAAAACGTTTCTATCTTTGTCAAGTAAATATTCTCCCGCAATGTTTGGCGCGCTCAAATCAACTAAATCCCAATTATTTATGTTTCCTTTTTTGGCATTTTCTAAATAAAAATCAAATATTTGTTTTTGCGTTTTCTTATCATTTATTTTCTTTGCGTTCTCGAAATTTCTTATCAAAACAAATAAAGCGCACATTCTGTGTTCGTGAATTTTGCTGTTTAGTAGTTCTTGCATTTCGCCTAAACCCAAATCATATTTTTTTGATAGCTTTCTTTGAACAGGAACCTTGATTCCTAAGAAAATATCCCCTTCCCCGTACTCTCCTTTTTTTGTTTTAAAAAAGCCTTGAAGTACTTTTGCTTGGGCGGAATTCTTCTCTTTTTCTAATTCCTTCACCAACTGAGCTAATTTCATATATTTATCTTTCTAAGAAAGCTTTTTAATAAAAAACACTATAATTCATTATGAAATATAGCCTCTGGATTGCTTTTGCATCAATCCTAAATTTGTTGCTTTCTTTTTTAAGTATTTTCTTATCGCCTTTGATTTTTACCCAAGGGGTGAGTGTTTCTTCTGCGTCTTCTGATTATGTTTCATTTTATGTAATTTCAATAAGTTCAGCACTTTGCTTTTTGCTTTTGATTTTGCTCGTAATAAAAGATAAAGAAGTTGGTATGGATAAGAGAATCATTGGATTGATTTTTGTTTTTATTTTTAGCGGGGTTGGCGGATTTATTTATTTGTTTATTAGAAAATCGACGCTTCGTTATTCTTCTGCCTTTACGGCAATGTCTGATTCTTTTCAGCAAATTGATAATCTTTCTTCATTAAATAATTTTGAGAGGACTTCTTATTCTGAGAATCCTGCGTCCTCTGATCATATTGACCGTGCGGCTAAAGAAGTTGTTCGTTCTACTGCGCGCGCTAAATCAGAGTCTTCCAAAAACTGGGACCTTGCATCAAATGGAGATACAGGAATAGCTTATTATAAAAACGGAAAACCTGTTTACGCTCCTAAAAGGCCTGGTCACAAATAAGTGTGCATTTTTCTTATTTTTTTTCTCTAAACCAATAACTTATTGAAAAGTAAAGTACTATTATTTTTCAAAACAAGAGGTGATTTTATGATGAATAAACAATTTTTGAAGTCAATGACTTGTAATGATTTGTGTTTTTTAAAAGAAAAGCATTCTTCATTTCATGGCGAGCAAAACAAACGTGTTACTTTGCTGAGCATAAGAGAAATGCAAAGTAAAAACTGTGCGCCTTGTTACTAATAAGGGCAGGGCCTTTTCCTGGTGGGCCTTTAATTTTTTTTATCTTTGCTTTTGAGCGCACTTCATTTTTAGTATTTTTATTTTTTCACTTTTTTATTAAATCGAGCAGCAGCGCCATTCTTGCGTAAAGTCCGTTTTCTGCTTGACTAAAGTAAGCAATTCTTTTGTCTTTTTGTTCCACTTCGATAGGCAAATTGATTTCTTCTACGTGGGGCAATGGGTGCATTATCCTCGCCTCATTCCTAACTAATGCAAGCGTTTCTGGATTTATTACATATTTTCCTTTTGCTTTTTCATAATCTTCTGCGCTGATTCTTTCTTTTTGTATTCTTGTCATGTAAATTATGTCAGCTTCGGGCAGTACTTTTGCTAAATCGTTTTCTTCTCTCCATTTTGTTTTGTGCTTTGTTAAATATTCTTTTATGTCGTCTCTCATCTTTAAGTTTTCAGGGGAAACAAAAATAACTTCGTTTCCTGAAAATTTTCCTAACAAATAACATAATGAGCGAACGGTTCTTCCTGAAGAAAGATCCCCAACTAAAGCAACTTTTAAGTTATCTAATCTTCCTATTTCTCGATAAATTGTATACGTGTCAAGCAAAGCCTGTGTAGGGTGCTGTCCTTTTCCATCTCCTGCATTTATCACAGGGACAGGACTTACTTTTGATGCTTTTAGTGCTGAGCCTTCTTCGTAGTGGCGCATAACTATTCCGTCGCAATATGTTCCAAGAACTCTTGCTGTGTCTTCCATACTTTCTCCCTTTATTGCGGAAGAAAATTCTTTGGCGTTCTCAGTGCTAATAACATTTCCGCCTAATTTCATCATCGCGGTTTCAAAACTTAGTCTTGTTCTTGTGCTCGGCTCGTAGAAAAGAGTTGCTATTATTTTTCCTGAAAGAGCCCCGCGATAAAAACCCGGGTTTTTTCTTATATCGTCTGCTTTCGCGAACAAATCAAAAAGTTTTTCTTTACTAAACTGTTGTGATTCAATTAAACTAATCAATCAAACCCACACTAATTGATTAACGAAATGATTAATAATTCTCCTTCCCTTGTCAAAATTACTTTTTTTTGGAAAACAATTTATATTAGAAAGAACAATATTACTTGGCTTCTTTTGTTAAATATAAGTAGTTGTTTTTGTTTTGGGTAGCTAAAAAGAAGATTTGCTTGTGAAAGATAATATTAAATACAAAATAACCTTTCTTTTATTATGAAACAAATAGTTAAAGAAAACCTGCTGAAGAACATCTTGCTTCTAGTTTTGCTTTGGTTGTCTTATTATTCTATCAAAGAATATCTGGCAACAAGTTCTCTTGT
>CAZPWC010000032.1:0-4828 GCA_964590155.1 uncultured archaeon | reverse complement strand
TACAATTCAAGAAGTGACTAAAACAAACAAAAAGATTTGCAAAGTAGCTGCCAAACTAGCCGAGGTGGAAGGGCTCGCGGGGCACAAAAAGTCAGCTGAACTAAGAAGAAAGAGTTAATTAAAAACTCTTTCTTTTTTCAATTAATTTAAGGCTCCAGTAGCATAGCCAGTTTTATTGCACGTCATTGGTAATGACGGGGTCCCGGGGGCAGAGCCCGGCTGGAGCTTGTAATATTTTTCAATCTTGCCAAGATGTTTTTTATATGTTATTTTGCCCCCTCTTACGAGCCCCCAATTACCAGGCTTGGAAAAAAGGCTCTCTTTAAACAAAATTCTTAAATCGTCAGAAAAAAACGAATTCATTTTGTCAAACAAGTTCCTTGAAAATAAGCGTTTTCCATATTGATACTCTTGAAAAGATGTACAACTTACTTGAAAATATTTTGCAAGCTGCCTCCAACTCGTAGCTTTGCTTTCTTTTCTCACTAATAAAAAAAATTTCTTTCTTGCCGCATTGTCTTTGAACCCAACTCTTTCACCCATAATTAACCTTTTTTTGGGAAGTTTATAACTATTATGGAGCTTCTATGCCAGCAATAAAAAATGCTTTCGTAATCTTTTTATTCAAGAAAACCCTTAATTCATTGGTTTTTATGCTGCTTGACGAACATATTGAAGCTTTGTTATTAAAGTATATTAAACCGAAAAGCGTGGTTTCTTTTGGAACAGGCCCCACAAATGAAAACTTTGTGAAAAAATTAGGGTTGTTTAATTCGGAAAATAATTTAGAAGTAAGGGTTGTTCCTACTTCGCACAAACTTGGTTTGCTTTGTTCGGAAATGAATTTAAAAATTGCTTCTATTGATGATGCTGAAATTGATTTGGCTTTTGATTTTGTTGACCAAGTGGATGAAGATTTTAACTATATTAGTAATGAAACAACTTCTTTAATTAGAGATAAAATGATTGCGCAGAGCGCTGCTGAAATGGTTGTTGTGGTGGAAGAAAAAGGTTTTGTTCCTCAAATGAAATTTGATTTTAGGGTAGAAGTTAGTTCTTTTGCTTTCAAAAAAACAATGTACCAACTAATGAATCTTGGCGAAGCAAAGCCTTGGGAAGAAAATGGAAAAATGGTTCAAAGCGAAACAGGACACTATTTTGTTGATATTAGTGCTGATGCTATTTACTCTATTGATGATTTGGATTATCAGGCAAAAAAAATTCCAGGAATATTAGAGACTAGTTTGTTTATTGGTTTTGCTGATCGAGTGTTAGTTCACGGAAGTACTATCACAATGAAAAGCAGATTAACTAATACTGAAGAGTCAGAAGAAATGGCTGAAAAAATACAATAAAGCACTTATTAAAACCTTTCCTCCGCAAAAATTTTTAAGAAGAAAAAGAGAGCAAAAATCGAGCGAAGCGAGCAAACGGATACGGAGTATCCATTATCATGCCGGCTTTGAGAAGCCGTGCCCCGATAGTGCAGGAACCTTTTAGCAAAAGGTTCCAAATAAAGCAGAGCTTTATTGGACACGCAAAAGTAACTACTTTTGCATTGTCGCGAAAAAATGCACTATTTGGTTGAAAGAAAATTGCCCCGATAGTGCAGTGGTCAAGCACCGTGCCTTCTCAAGGCATTAACCTGGGTTCGAATCCCAGTCGGGGTATTGAAGTTTATTCTTCCCAACCACAGTAGTCCCACCAGTCAAGACAAATAAAACAATCTTCATTAACTTCACTAGGGTTTTCAGGATTGCATTCATCACTCATGATGAAGTTCTTGCACTCAGTTTCCTTTTGAGGACAATAATCTCTAAATTCTGAAAGATCAAATGCATTAGCTCCAAGTTTTTCATTTACAAGAGAAGCTATTTTTGATTCTACTGTTGAAAACTGTTGAAGAGAATAATTATACATAGAAACAGTTTTTGTTGAAGAATCTGTGCTAATACTTATTTTGCTCCAACCCCCATCCATAACAAAAGGGTCATCATAAGAATCATTCAAAGAAAAAAAACCATTTTTTGAAGCAGTGTTAAAGACTTCTTTCATTTCTTCTTGGGATAGTGAGAATGTTTTTTGTAATTCCATTGACATTCCCATTTTTTTTAATAAAATTCCATTTCCACTAGAATCAACGCTAACTTCAAAAGAACCCCAGTCTAAATGCATTGCTCCTGAAGAATAAGAGAAAGAAATTTTTTCTGGGTTTTCTGATGGACTATCCGTACAACCAAGGAATAAAACCAAAATTAAAACTACTTCCAAAATAAGAAAAAGTTTTTTCATTTTAAACGCCACACACTGTTTCAATTATTGCACCATCAATTGCAACGGTGTAAACTAATTCGTCGCCAAGTTCATCTTCAACAAATACATTGTAGAATATATTATTTAACTGCACAGAACTTGTTATAATGAAACCTTCAATATTTGTTTTAAGCAAATAATCTTCGACTATTTTTCTGGCTTGTATGTTGTTTTCAATTTTTTTGGTGTTAGTACCTTTGACTAGAACTGTTTCAGGGGAGTCTTTGCACCAACAATTAGGAGTGAGGCAAGAGAAAGTTGCACAAACATCATTTTGTGAACCATCACACGAATTTGGCAGTTGCAATTCTGCTTGTTCAATATTTTTGTAAAATACAGGGCGTGGTTGCCATTCATTACAACCCATAAATAAAAGAAAAACAAATACTGCAACGGACCCAATAATCATTGCCTTTTTCATATTTATTTGAAGTTAAAGGTAGTATTTAATAGTGCTTTTTTTCAAACGACCCTTTGTTCTTCCTAAAAAGAAAGTTATTTATTTGAGTTAATTATTGTGCGGGACATCTATGAAAATCAATGACGGTGGGGGGATAGGATTTTATGGAAAAGTTGGAACAAAGTACGCTGGAAAAGAGATGACTTTGTTTTTTGATGGTTTAACGCACTCAACAACCAAAAGTAATTATTCGGCAAAATGGAAAATTGATTTGGACGGAATCATTATTGACACTCTTCAAGAAACTTTTGTGGGGGATGATTTAGCAAATAAGCTTGATTACCTTGACAAAAGTTCGGTCATAAAATGGGTAGGAATCGGTGACAAAGGGATAAGCTATGTATTAATTGAAAGAAAATAAATATAAGTTAGTAAAGCTCCTATCCCTTTTTTTAACAGGGTGGAGTTTCAAGCATCCAGCTTATTGTTGTTGAGTCTAATCCGTTTGAACTTTCACTTGTTTGGTTTTGATTAGTATATTGCCCGGTTATTAAGTCACCATGAATTCTATCGGTAGTTTTTGTTTTTCCTTCGAAGCCAAACCCTAACGGCATTTGATCAGTACGAATATCGCCTTCTGTGCCTTTGCACATGTCCTCTCCATTCGAATTAATTATTTCTTTCTTTTTTTCTACAACAAGAACATTCGCATCAAATGCGTCAATGCTTCCGCTATAATTTCCTTCTTCATCAACTCCAAAGTAACCTAAAGATTTTTCTTTAGAATCAACTTTTCCAGAACCAGTTCTTGTTATAGTAAGGCACTCTTGTTCTTCTGTTGAAGCAAATGTCCAAATAATTTCTCCTTCAAATGTATAGTTCGATGCTGTTCCCATATCCATGTAAGAATAATAAGTTCTATCTTTTAAGTATCCTGAAAAATTAACTGTTATTGTTTCATCAATATAACTTGATTTTCTCATTTGATCAAAAGATATTCTACTACACGCTTCTACTTCAGAAGCTGTTTTGCACGCAACATCAACTGCATGTAACCCTTCTTTTGTAATAGCATCAATATTCTCTTGATTCTTTTCTGCCGCTGAAGCCTTGGCAGTAACTGACATTGCTGGAAATCCAAGTGCATCCGCAAGTGTCGCTATGTCTAAGTAATCTTCTGTGCATAAACCAGGGGTTCCAAGAGTGTGTTCTAAGTTTTTTTCAATTTCAATAAGTGATTGAGCAGCAGTTGGATCTCCTTTCGGCATTGATTGCGCAACGCCCCCTAATTCTAGTAAGTAGCGCGTACAAGAAGGTGGATTAGCAACATCATAAGCTAATTGTTCTCTTGCTCTTTCCATTGCTGTTGTAGAAATATCTGTAAGGCAAGTCATTTGGGCATAAGAAGCAATACTAACTAAAGTAGCTTTACAAATGCTGGATCTATCTAATTGTTCTTGAAGCATTTTCCTGAAGTCCTCAATATAAGGACCTTGGGTTATAGTGGCGCAATAATCTTCACCACCATAATCTGGATAAGTACTTCCTCCATCTAATCCAGTTCCAGAAGAACCATCCCCTGTCCCTGATCCGTTCCCAGAATCAGGGGAACCATCCGGAGGAACACTACCATCACCAGAACCAGTGCCACTATCAGGAACAGTACCACCGCCTGAACCATCAGGAGTAGGATTGTCTCCTCCGCTTAGACCTCCGCCACCAAAACCTAAAGGATCATTTTCAGAGCCAGTTCCAATTTCATCAAGAACACAACCAAACAAACTAAAAAAAATAATTAGCACTGTTAAAAGAAAGGCAACCATTTTCAAATTACCAAGCACCATATGCGTAATACTACATTTAAGTATTTAAAGTGCACGTCATTTATTTTTTCTTTAAGTTAACCCTTGTGTTATAGTTTCAAATTAGGTAATACAAAGTGAGTTGGATGATCTGGGTTCGAATCCAGGCAGGGGTATTTCTAATAGAATTAAATTAAAATAAAGTGTCGCTGAAAGCTTTTTTAGTACAAGTTTTGAATTTTACAAAAAAATTCAAAAAGTGTCGCTGGGCGGATTCGCACCGCCGAGCTTCCGATTATGAGTCGGACGATCT
>CAZPWC010000031.1:0-5285 GCA_964590155.1 uncultured archaeon | reverse complement strand
GGTAATTTTAATCCCCAAAAAATTCCAACAGTATCAATAGTAATTGTGGAAACTCTTGAACGAATTGATGGATCAAGTCGAGCCATCTCTTCCATAATGACAGCTAGCGTATAACTATTGTGAATAATTATATTATTTGCAACAAAATTATGACTATTTGGAACAGAAATATCATACACTTTTGTTTTCTCGTTTATTTCTTTTATTTCAACGATTTCATCCCAATAAATATCAGACTTTGCTAGCTCTGCAATTAATTCATTCCCGTCAGCAACAGCAATTTGTAATAATTTCTCTCTTGTAGGTGAATAAAAAATACTTTCACGCATCGCTTTTGGATGTTTGTACCCAAGTTTTCTTCCAACACTAGCCCAATTGCCCGGAGTATAATAATCCCAGACCTCTTTAGGAATAGTATCTTTATTAGCATTAAATTTTCTGCTAGAAAAAAGTAACTGCATTTCTTTTTGCCGCAACTCTTTTTCCCCAAAAAAACCAATCCTGTCAGAAAATTCTTTACAAAAGATTCCTTCAATTATTAATTCAAATGAAACAAATTCTTTTTCATTAAAAAACATTCTTTTTTGTCTAAGTGTTGAAATAACCCCAAATTTTAGTAAAAGATGCTGTACTTGTTTTATTAAAATCTTTGAACTAGATGCGTAGCCAATACGAAACCTATTCTCTTCTTTCCAAATAGTGCCATCACAAGAAAACATTCTATTCAACAATAACGCTGTTTTTTGCTCATTCAAAGAAAAAACTTCTTTAGGAAGTTCTTTTTCTATAGCAAGTTTTCCATAAACCCCAAGGCCAATCAACCAGTCCCTTAAATAATTCATGTGCTCAAATGATGTGCCTTTAGCAAATTTTCCTTTTTCCCTAACAGCATTTTTTATTACTAGCAAAGGATTAGAATTTACTACTCTGAACTGTCCTTCAGAATTTTTCATTTTTTTAACAACAAGTCTTTCGTCAAAATCTTTTACAGCAACTTTGAAATCATTTTGTATTTTTTTATCAAAATTTGTAAACCAAACAGCTTTTCTCACAGTATGCCCTTCGGTTGTAAGATAAGCCAATAATTTTACTTGAGATTCAGACATAAAATTGTCTCCAAAATAACCAAGTTTTCTTGGAACCGCAATTCTTTTGCCAATAGATAATTCAGATACGGGTTTCCAACCATTAATTGTAAATAATGGGTGCTCAGGAGTTAAAGTAATTTCTCTACCAGTACTTGTTTTTATTTTTAAAACTTTATCCACTTCACGCTCAAAAAAAGCATCTTTTTCTTCAACCCCGAGTTTGAAAGATTCATTCAGAGCAACAACTTTTCCAGAATTATTTTTTAAATCTTTTATTTGAACTAAAGAGCCGTCTTCAAGAAGAATTTCTGTATCCCCCGCAACGCATTTTCCTCCCCCGCGTTTTCCGCAAATAAGCATTAAGTGGGGGCGAGAAACATCCACCAAAACTTTTCTCCCAAGAACAGGTCTTTCGCCTGAACTCATAACTACTTTTCCAAGATAAGCACAGCCCTGCGAACCATATTTTTCTAAATCATTTAAATCTCTTCCAAGAACAGCAGGTTCGTGAGTAAAGTCTTGTTGCAAATAAACACCTGAATGAAAAAGGAATTAGGAGTATATAATAATTACTAAGCGGGGAAAAAAATTGAAAAAAGAAAATAAAATAATTGAGTAACAACCAAAAGCCTTTTCTTTTAGTGCAGGTTTTCTTTTCACAGAAAAGAAAAAGTGCAGGCAAAGGGAGACGGTCACTTTAACGAGTTGTCCCGTTAGAAGTAGATTCTACGCTTGGGGTTGGGTGTTGGCGCATGAACATTACTTTTTTTCCGGAGCGCACCCGCTTCAAGTGACCTTGTCTCACTAAGTTACACAGCCTTTGTGAGGCTGCGTTCGGATTCTTATAGGCTAATCGAGTTTGAATATCAATTGCAGAAACCGAACCGAACTGATCAACTATGTGCATTATGTGCTGGTCAGGTTCTGCAAGAACTGTTTCCTCGTGTGTTGGGGTAAAGGAAACTCCTTGTTTTGTTTGTAAAAGTTCTTGTACTTTTGCGAATTTTTGCTCAAGTCTTCGCAAAATTTCATTAGTTTCTTCCCTTTCTTTGGTGAGCTTAAATAATAGAGCTGCTAAGAACGCTGGATTACTTGATTCTTTCATGACTTCCTGCATATCTAGCGACAAGTTACTAAAATCAGGAGAAATACGCTTAACCGCGTCAAGGTCATTTAGTAACTTCTGAGCATCGTATGAGTCATCATGATTAATCATAGTAATATCATGATGAGTCATGATATATATAAAGGTTCCTTCTTAATAAAAGAAAACCAAATTTTTTCCAAAACTTGGGAATCCAAACAGCTAAAAAACTACCAAAATTAGTGATTTTTCTGGTTAATAAATCTGCCTCTGGAAACAAAATACACTCAAACAGATAATAACCAAAATCAAATTATTCCTGTAGTTATTGCTATCCCCAAAATAAGCATTATTATCCCGGCAACTAAGTGCAATTTTCTAATATTTTTTTCTTTCCACTCATTAGTATTTTCTGTGCTAGCAAAACCAAAATAAATCGCGAAAGTAATAACCACCAAAGGAAGAACAAAAACTAAGTTATATAACGCAAGTAAAGGAATTGCAGAAATAGCAGTCATTCTCTCCGCAAGTAAACCTAAAATCACTATATATGGTCCGCCTGTGCAAGGCAATTCAAACAAGCAAACAACAAAACCGGCCAAAAAAGCTCCGAAAGGAGAAGTTATTCCTGAAAGCATTTTTTTTAGAGAAGGCCTCCAAGAGCGAGGAACCTCCATTACAAAACCGCCACCACCGTACCAAAAGTAATCCTTGATATTAGCTAAACCAATAATTATCGCAACTACACCAATTATTTTGAAAAACCAAAAAGACAAACCGCTTATTTGCAAAGCAGAAAACAAACCCAAACCAAATAAAAAATAAGCAATATAAATTGAAACAGTAAAAGCAATCCCTGCTTTCAATGCTCTTTTTTTGTCACCAGAAACCATCAATGCTCCGAGCAAAATAAGGAGAACAGCAATAGCGCAAGGATTAATTGAATCAACAAACGCTGCGCCAACAATAGTTAACAAAGATAATTCACTTAATTTATCCGAAGAACTTTGTGAAGAAAAAGTGTTGGCATCTATTTCAAGACAAACAGCACCAATATTTTCAAAAATATCATTTTCCAAATTATCTAAAATAGGGCCGTCACTAGCAAGATATTTTTCTGCAATAAAAACAACAGGAACCCCTCTTTGCTCCACCGGAACATTAAAATCAATAAAATAATTATTCAATAAAATAGAATTTTCTCTGTCATTGTATATCTCAAATTTTTTTACTTCAAGAAAAGAATATTTTGATTCAAGTTCTTCAATAAAAGGCTCTACTTTTCCACAGTGTGGACAGCCATTACCATAAAAAAAATAAATACAAGTTGTTTGTTCCGCAAAAACAGCGTTGATTAAAAAAATTAAAAAAACAAGCGCAAAAATATTTTTCAGAATCGATTTACTCATTTTTTTTCACTTTGTAATTTTATTGCTTTCCCCTTAATAATTGCTTCTGCAACTTTTTTTCTCGCAATTGAAAGCACCCTAAAAAAAGTTGGTTGTGAAATATGCATTTTTTTTGCAGCATCAGTTTGGCTTAGCCCTTCAACCTCTTTAAGACGAAGACTTTCTGCCTCTTCAAAAGAAAGAACAACCTCTTCAAGTACACGCAAAGGAATCCCTGCGGGCTTGAAATAAGTTGCTCCTGGCTCGAAACTAATCATTCTTGGAATTCTTGGTCGAACCATTTAATCACCTGTTATTATTTCTTTTTTTGTTCAAGCTTCTTAATAGCTTTATCTATTTCCGCTTTTTCAGCTTTTAATTCTTTTAAAAGTTCTTTTTTGTTAGGTTCTTTATTTTCTTGAACCTCTTTAGTTGATTGAACCATTTCTTGCGGGGTTGTCCAAAATCTTTTTCCAAAACCTTGTCCAAAACCTCCACCCAATCCTTTTCCAAAACCTCTTGTGGAACATTGTCCAAATTCTTTTTCAGAACCTTGTCCAAATCCTCTTCCAAAACCTCTTTCAAAGCCTTGTCCAACTTCTTTTCCAAAACAATGATTCATGCAACCAGGTGTATTATACCCTGTGCAAAAACCCATTGATTTTCCAGTCATTGGTCCGGCTCCTACTGGGCCTGTTTTATCTCCTCTTGGCATATTTTTCGCCTCCTTTTTAATTTAATTAATTATTTTATTCAAGATTAATTTACTTGCATTTTCCTTTTTTTCTTCCTGTTTTTGGTCCCTTTCCTCTAGGCCCTGTTTTATCTCCTCTTGGCATATTTTTCGCCTCCTTTTCAAATTTATTTGTTCTGAATACTCACCCAGAACATAATGAATATATATTCATAACTCCTTTTAAAGGTATTGGAGACGTGTAAAAGCCGCAAAAATACAAAAAAGAAGAAAAATGCCACTAAGAAAAAAAGCATCAAGTATTTAAAGAAAAAAAACCTATCTTTTAGAAAGAAGTTTCTCTAAAAAAGGTGGTTTTTTGGCAAAGAAAAAAATAATCAAAAATAAAAGAATAATTAAAAGTAAAAAGATGATTAAAAAAATGAAAAAAGCGAGTCCTGCAAAAAGAGGAGGAACAATGAGTGCTTTAATTAAATCACTTAATTCTCATCAAGCGGCTTACATTAATCTTAATCTAAAAAACCCAAAAAATGGAGAATATATGTTAGGGATATTTCATTTAGTTCCTGGAAAAAATTTGAACATTATGCAAGCCGCAGCAGAGGTTTCCGCAGAAAGTTCAACAGGAACAAATTTTGCTGTCCAAACAGAAACACCATTTTCAAGAGAAATGAATGCATTAGTTTACCAAGTTGATTTGAAAAAAAATCTTGTGTGGATTGCTTACCCTTGGAGATTATTTGACAGAGACGGAAATGTACAAAATATTTTGACTTACATTATAGGAAATGTTTTAGGAATGAAAGAAGTTAGCGCACTAAAATTAATTGATGTTTGGTTTCCTCCAGCAATGCTTGAACAATATGACGGACCAAGTTACACGCTTGATGATATGCGAAAATATTTAGGAGTTTATGGAAGACCAATCCTTGGAACAATAGTAAAACCAAAAATGGGTTTAACTTCAGCCGAATATGCTGAAGTATGTTATGATTTTTGGAAAGGTGGGGGAGATTTTGTTAAAAATGATG
>CAZPWC010000030.1:0-7050 GCA_964590155.1 uncultured archaeon | reverse complement strand
GGCGATTAGCTCAGCCTGGTTAGAGCATTAGTCTTATACACTAGGGGTCAGCGGTCCGAATCCGCTATCGCCCACTTTTGTGCACGCAAAAAAAATTTGGAAAGCAAAGAAAGTTTGGGAAGTTTAGAAAATAAGGAAATTTTGAAAGTTTGTGATTGGGATGACAGAAAATATTAAAGCATTTACCCGCGCGGAGGAAGAAAAAATCCGCGAGTTCTGGGAAAAAGAAAAAATAAAAGATAAAGTGCAAAAAAAATCTGCTAAGGGAAAACAAACTTTTTATTTCATGGATGGTCCGCCCTATGCGACAGGTCACATTCACATGGGTACTGGATTAAACAAAATAATGAAGGATTGTGCGATTAGAAGTCAAAGAATGCAGGGCAAAAAAATATTTGATAGGCCGGGTTTTGATACCCACGGGGTTCCTATTGAGAGCAAGGTAGAAAAAAAACTTGGGTTTAAAACAAAAAAAGATATTGAGGATTATGGTGTTGAGAAATTTATTAAAGAGTGCAAATCTTTCGCTACAGAATTTGTCGGAACAATGGCAAATGAGTTTGACAACTTAGGCGACTGGATGCCTTATTCTGATCCTTACCTTACTTTAACGAATGAATATATTGAAGCGATTTGGTTTGCTTTCAAAAAAGCGGATGAGAAAAAATTACTTTACTTGGGAAAGTACCCTGTCCACGTTTGTCCGCACTGCGCAACAGCAGTTGCTTTTAACGAAATTGTTTATACCAAATTAGCCGATAATGCGATTTTTGTTAAACTAAAAGTTGCTGACAAAAAGTACAAAGACACTTTTTTGGTTGTTTGGACAACAACGCCATGGACTTTGCCTGCTAATACCGGGGTTATGGTTCATCCGACTTATGAATATGCTTTTGCAAAAATGAGTAACGGCGAAACTTGGGTTGTTGCGAAAGAAAAATTGCAGGAATTAATGGATATTGTTGAAGCTGGGTATAATATTGAAAAAGTTGTGAAAGGAAAAGAGCTTGAAGGGATGAAGTATGATCCTTTATTTGTCGGGGTTGCGAGCGAAGAAGAAAAAGAAAAAGGTTTTAGAGTAATTTTGAGTGATAGGTATGTTACACTTGATGTTGGTTCTGGTTTAGTACACACCGCTCCTGGGCATGGAAAAGAAGATTTTGAAGCGGGAACAAAAGCCGGATTGCCTGCAATAAGTCCTGTAAATATTGATGGAACTTTTACTGATGCAGTAAAAAAATATGCTGGAAAGCAAGCTCGAGAAACTAATTCCGAAATTATTGAAGAACTTGAATCGCGAAATTTAATTCCTTACAAGCACTCTTATACTCACGATTATCCTTTGTGTTGGAGATGCGACAGTCCCTTACTAATGATTTCTCTTCCGCAGTGGTTTTTAAAAGTTTCAGAGATTAGAGGAAAAATGCTAAAAGATAATGAAACAGTTAATTGGGTTCCTTCTTGGATGAATGACCGAATGAAGAATTGGATAGAAAATTTAAGTGATTGGCCTGTTTCAAGAGCGCGTTATTGGGGTTCTCCTCTTCCAATTTGGACTTGTTCGTGCGGAGAAAGAAAAGTTATTGGAAGTATGGGAGAATTAATGAAAGAGGCTAATTTGAAAAAAGAAGTTGAGTTGCATAAACCATATATTGATGAAGTGAAAATAAAATGCAAGTGCGGCAAAAGCATGTCTCGTGTTCCTGAGGTGCTTGATGTTTGGTTTGATGCTGGAGTATCAAGCTGGGCAAATTTGGGTTATCCAAAAAATAAAAAACTTTTTGAAGAGTTCTGGCCCGCTGATTTAAATATTGAAATGACTGAACAAGTACGCGGATGGTGGAACTCACAAGCAATTTTGTCCACAATTTGTTTTGATAAGTTACCTTACAAATCAGTTTCTGTTCACGGAATGGTTCTTGACTTGGGTAAACAAAAAATGTCAAAAAGCAGAGGGAATATCACAACCCCTAATGATATTATTGCTGAATATAATCGGGATTATTTGAGATGTTATTTGTTACAGCAAAGTAGAGGAACCGATTTTGCTTTTGACACAAAAGGGGTAAAAGAATTTAATTCATTTTTTAACACTTTAACAAATTCTTTGAACTATTGCAAGATGTATATGAACATTAATTTAGTTGATGAAATTGAGGTTTCAAAAACTTTGCTTGCTGAAGATAAATGGTTTTTGAGCAAAACCGCTGAATTGTCGGAAAAGTGTTTGAGCGCTTATAATGGTTATGAATTTTATAAAGCGCTTTTAGCAATACAAGAATTTGTGGACAAAGTGTTTTCTCGAGGGTATTTGCAGTTAGTTAGGCAAAGAAAAGGCACAAAAACGCAAGGCCAAATTGATGAAACTTTATCCGTTGCAATTTCTGTTCTTTTGAGATTATTTGCCCCTATCGCTCCGCACGCTTCTGAGTATTATTATTTGGAACTTGGCGGAAAAGAAAGTGTGCATGAACACAATTTCTTGGACCTTTCTAAGTTACGGGACGAGGATATTGAAAAAGAATTTTCTTTTGTTGAATTAGTTGTTCAAAGTTCTTTAGCTCTTCGTTCTGAGCAAAAATTAAGATTGCGTTGGCAGTTAGAAGAATTAGTTGTTGAATCAGAAAGTAAAGTTGAAAATCTTGCTGAAGTTTTAGCGAGAATGGTTAATGTCCAAAAAATTTCTTTTGAAAAAGTAAAAGAATCAAGAGGTTTTGTTGTAAAAGAAATTGATGCAAAAACAAAAATCGCTTTAAAAATTTCTGCAAGTGCTGAGCTTAAAGAAGAGTGGGAACTAAGTGAGCTTATGCGTGCAATTCAGGATGCAAGAAAAAAATCAGGTTTATTAACTGGCCAAAAAGTTGTTGTGGAAATTGATTGCTCTAATGCGAAATTTATTGAACGCAATAAAAAGAAAATTGAAGAAAAAACATCTTCTGAAATAAAATTAGTATCTGGTTTGAAAAAAGAGAAATTAGTTGAAATTGAAGCTGGCTTTGAGATAAAGAAATAAACCTTTTTTTGGAAAAAAAGCAAGTCTTTCAAATAAATTGAAAAGTAAGTTTTTTCAAGTAAAAAGGAATTTTGCCCTTATTTTGAGAAGCTCTTTTTTAGTTCAATATTTGTATTACGAGTAGCGCAATAATAAATATTGCTATTATTCCTACGATAAAATAGGGGTTTAATTGTGGGCTTTTTGAATCCGCATCAAAGAATCGCATTATCCCTATTGCTGAGCTTGGTCCGCCCCCAGCGTCATTTCTGTTTTTAACAAATTTAACCATTTTTTATCCCACCACAATCTTAATATATTCTCAAACATTAGTTATTAATATACAAGAATATAATATAGTAATTTGAGAGTCTTTAAAAAAGTAGTGTTTTTGGTGTTGTAATGGAACTAAATGTTGATAAATTTGATATGCCTTTTAAGATTCTTGGCTTAATTGTTTTAATTGCCGCTTTTTTGATGCTTGCAACCTGGCTTGGTTTGGTTAAGTGCGGAACAATTCCTTATTGGTGCGATGCTTACGAATTTGTTTTGGGGGCTCCAAGAGTTGGAATTGTTTATGGGGACAGCGGTTTAGGGGACCCGGAAAAATTAAAGGAACAATTATTGCTGCCTAATGGGGTTAATGCCAAAGCAGTTGATTTAATTTATGTTGATAGAATTTCTTTAGGTAATTTAAAAAATTATAAATTAATTATTGTCGAGAAAGCAAGGGTTCTTTCCGCGGATCAATTAGCTATGTTTATGGATTATGCTAACCAAGGGGGAAGACTTGTTTGGGTTGCCGATTCTGGGGTTGAGAGGGGATTTGGAGAAATAACTGATTTTTCTGATATTAATGAATTAAAAAAATTTACAAGCAATCCTTGGTTTAGAGTAAAAGAAGCAGAAACAGATGCGTATAGTGTAATTGCTTTTGATGAGTTTTTGGGCTTAAGATATTTTGGAAATTATTGTTCAGTAAAAACTTGTAATGATGTAAATTTTATGGTCGGAACTCTCATTACAGAAAACACCGGGGACCACCCATTAATTTTTGGTTTAAAACCAGCTTTAGAAATGAGAATTTCGAAAGAAAAAGATTTTGCTGTGGTAAAACAATTTGCTAATTCGTCAAACAGTAATATGGTTTGGACACTTGATTTTCATTCAGTTATCAAAACAGATGCGGGTGATTTAGGGAGAGTTGTTCCAATAATTGCTACTTCAAACACAGGGGAAAGAGTTGCTTACTATGCCTACCCTCCTGAATACTTTGCGACAGAAATGGGTTATTATTCAGTGATAAAAAGAATGTATTTAGGAATGCTTGGAAAGTAAATTTGTTTTGGGAAAGTGTCAAGCAAAGTTTATTAAGGGCAAAAGTGTTTTATTTTTAGGTTATTGGTGGTTTTGAACAAAAACGAAACTATTAAAAACTTAAGAAAAGGATATTATATTAACCAGTTAACTAGGTTAAATGAAAAAGAGGGTGAATTTTGATGTATCCGGATGATGGTGGGGCAGACCAAGCAGCTCCTTTAGGAGGCGTTGCTAGAAGGTTTAACCTCGAGGGGCTAATACCTTTGATTCTATTAGTAATTATTGGTGTTGCGTCTTTAAACTATTTTGGAGTAATAGATGTTCCTTACTTGCCTAAAGGCAGTGGTCATCTCCAAGTATTGTTAATTGGAGAACCATCTTTGGGTGAAAAGGTTGTTTTAGATAATTTAGCATATACATTAAACTATAGAGTGCGCGACGCATCAACTTTTGGTAACGGCGCTGCAGAAGAATTGCATCAATATGATATAGTAATTCTTGATCAAAGTAATTCTGCTGATAAGAGCGTAACTGTTGCTCTTGGTGAAGCAATTAAAAAATATGTTGAAAAAGGCGGAAAACTAATTGTAGTATTAAACTCAGGAATATACCAAAGCGTTGGCTTAATGGGCATGACATCAACTGATGTTGTTGGCTGGAAAGCAACTTTCGGTACAATAATTCCTGCTGAGTGTGTTTTAGGTTCTGATATGGTTCCTACTTGCGCTTCAGGAAGAGAAATGACTGCGGTTGGTAGAATTTATAGACAGGATTATGATCATCCAATAATGCTAGGTATTGAAGTTAGTCCTCCTGCTGGAGAAATTCCTTATGCGTTAAGGACATTAGCTATCCAAGCAGATGAAGGGGCTAGAACAATTGCTTACATTAAGGCTGAGAATACTCCTCAAACATTCCCCGCAATCCTAGAAAAGAAAACCTTGATTGGGGACGTAATATACTTTAATTACGATCCTGGCCTAACTCCAGGTGTGCTTGTTAACACAATAAAGTACTTAAGGTAAGTTAATTGAGAAGCGCCTAAAAAGCGCTTCCACCCTCTTTTTTTTACTTGCCCTTTAGGGTTTTTCTTTTTTTAATTTTTTTATTAATTGATTTATCTTTGGGTGTTCTCTTAATAATTTTTTGTCTTTTCTTGTGTCTTTTTCGAATGGGGGCATTTTTTTCTTTCTTTATTTTTTATTTCGATTTTTCACTCTTTAAGTGGGTTTAAAAATATTTTTAGTGAGAATTTGTATACAATTATTTCTTGGAGGAATCAATCATGGCAGAAAAAAAAGAACCAAAGGAAACAAAATCTGAAGTTAAAGGGACAAAAGAGGCAAAGGAAACAAAAACTGAAATCAAGGAAACAAAAGTATCAGCGCAGCAAAACGCGTCGACAGAAATGCAGGGAAGTTATGTTTTTGTTGGAAAAAAGAGCGCAATGGCTTATGTGTTGGCTGTTGTTACTCAATTCGGTATGGGTGCTAATGAGGTAACTATCAAGGCAAGAGGAAAATCAATTTCCCGCGCAGTTGATGTTGCTGAAATAGTTCGAAGCAAATCTCCTGAAATTAAGCAAAAAAACATTATTACTTCTACTGAAGACGTTTTGACTATGGACGGCAGACCACTAAAAGTTTCTGCAATTGAAATAGTTATGAAGAAATAAAATATCTTTTAAAAAAGTTTTGGGTTGGTTTTGCCAACCCTCTCTTTTATTTTTCAATTCCTAATTTTTATTTGACATTTTTTATTTAGGTTTGTTCTTTTGAAATTTTTGTATTTTTATTTGTTTATTATTAATTTTTTTCCGCATTTTCCGCTCTTTTTATCGTTTCATTTTTCTTTGAAAAGAATTTAATTGCTTCAGCTAGTTCTTTGTGCGTTTTTGCGTATTTTTCTATAGATATTTTTTTCTGGTACGCTTCGCATGCTTGTACTAGTGCTTTTGCTCCTGCTTGGGTTCCTTTTGGATGTGCGTGGCATCCTGCCCCCATGGTTGTAATAAAGTCAACATTACCCATTACGTCAATAAATG
Organism: uncultured archaeon; assembly: GCA_964590155.1. Taxonomy (GTDB): domain Archaea; phylum Iainarchaeota; class Iainarchaeia; order Iainarchaeales; family JAAZKV01; genus JAAZKV01. The sequence goes on along the minus strand of CAZPWC010000030.1, from coordinate 694 downwards.
GTTTTAGTAGTGTTGGGTTTAATCCTCCGGAAATTATGGGGCAGCATTTTTTTACTCCGCGCCAATCATCACTTTGTAAAATAACATGGTGGACGTGATCCTGGTGAGCTATTCTTATTGCATCAGCATCTTTTTGTGGAATTTTTCCCCAGCTTTGAGTAAAAAAGTGGCCTTTCTCTAATATCCCTAATATGTTGTGCGCTGCAACAACATCTTCTTTTGGACTACCCGCCATTTTTCCTACTCCTGCAGTTCCGGTGTGAATTCCGCTTGTTCCAGCAAGTCTAGCAAATTTTGACAAAACCAAAACCGAACACCCTATTGGATTTTCTTCTCTTGTGAATGCTCCGTGTCCCGCTCTATGAAAATGAATGAACACATTAGGGTAGTGTCTTCTTAGTGTTTGTACAGCCATCCATCCTGCAGTTATTCCATCAATTAAAAAAGCATAACTTCCTTTTTCAAATCCAGCATTAATTATCATTTCACATCTTGCTATCATTGTGTCAAAATCAGGGGAGGATACATTGAATGAATGTACTTTCTTTTTTCCTGTTTCCGCCACTGCTTTGTCCATTGCTTTTTTTACATGTTCAACCATTTTATCGTAAGGACAGAAGTCTTGGTTTGCTTGTGGCTCATCATTTTTAACAAAATCTCCCCCACCTTTCCAAAAATCATAACATACTTCAGC
>CAZPWC010000029.1:0-7710 GCA_964590155.1 uncultured archaeon | reverse complement strand
CATTGCGGTACTTGTAACAAACCAAGTAATGAGCAGACCGGATGTATTATTTGGAGACCCAACAGAACCAATCGGCGGAAATGTTGTAGGACACGCATCAAAAACCAGGTTGTATTTGAGGAAAAGCAAAGAGGATAAAAGAGTGGCAAAACTCGTTGACTCGCCATCACTACCAGACGGAGAAGCACTATACAGAATTACTGAAACAGGAATAGAAGACATTGATGAATAATTGGACGAAACGAGAATTGGGAAAAAAAATAATTTAGTTGAAAAGAAATATTTTGTGGGTGAAAGAAATTTCACTCACCATTTTTTTTATATTTATTTTCAAACTCTTTTTTGAAATTTGAAAAATTATTTTCCTTAATTGCGGAGCGAATGTTTTTCATTAAATTAATAATAAAAAAAGTATTATGATAACTCAATAACATTGGGCCATTTTGTTCATGTGTCCTAAAAAGATGGGAAAGATACGCGCGGGAATAATTCTTGCAAACAAAACAATTACATTCACTATCGAGCGGAGCAAAACTTTTCCTATTATTTGCCTGATCAATTTCAATTGGACCGCTATGAGTAAATACTTTTCCGTGACGCGCCATTCTTGTCGGATATGCTGAGTCAAAACAATCAGCGCCGCAAGCAACAGCGTTAAGTAATTCAAGCGGAGAACCAATGCCCATCACGTAAGTAAAATTATTTTCCGGCAAAACTTCTTTCACAGAACGAATTATTGAATACATATCAACTTGAGCTTCCCCAATACCAAAACCGCCAAGAGCAACAGCGTCAAAATCAAGTTTGTGTAATGCAAGCGCGCACTTTTGGCGAATATCTTTGTGAATACCGCCTTGCGCAATAGCAAAAAGCAATTGATGCTTATTTGTTTTATTTTGATTTTCATCGTGAGTTTTTTTACAACGCTGTGCCCACTCAATTGTTCTAATTGCGGAATCAAGATAATTTGCTCTTGATTTACCAAACAAAGGCTGATGATCAAGACACATAGCAACATCACTGCCAAGAGAATTCTGAATCAACGTTGATTTTTCCGGAGAAATTAATTCCCTACTCTTGTCAAAAGGATTTGTTAAAGTAACTCCTTTCTCAGTAACCTTTGGAGAAAAATGATCCAAAATTAATTGAAACCCACCCGAATCTGTGAACAAAGATTTATCCCAAGACATAAATTTATGCAACCCACCCGCCTGCTCAATTAAGGAAAGACCCGGCTTTAAGTAATTAATAAACGCATTAGAAATCAAACACTCAACATTCATTTCTTTTAATTGAGGATGAGAAACAAATTTTACTGCCCCCTTTGTTGCTACAGGCATAAAAAACGGGCTAGCAACTTTCCCGTGCGCCGTGTTCAAAAAGCCTGTGCGGGCAAGAGAAGAATCTTTTGAAGTTATTTCAAAACAGGACATAAAAAATATTTCTTAAGAAAAGATTAAAAAGGACTTTTTTCATGATGCTAACATGCGAAGAAGAACTGGTTTAAAGAAAATAATTTGTGCAAAGCCCAAAAGAATACTCTCAGTTCTGAGAAACTCTCCTCCCCAACGACCGCCGATTCGCATAGTGTGCGTGTGCGCAGGAGGAGCGGTAAGTTCAGGAGATCTTGCGAAAGCATTTCTTAAAGCAAAGGGCACCGGAAAACAAAAATTCACTATAGAAACGGCAGGATTTTATGTTCCCGCCCATCACAACACAATTAGAAGCGCGGACATTATTCTTAGCGAAATAGCTCCCGCCACCTTGCATCTAATTTTTGAGAGATTTGGAATTAGAACTTGGGCCAAAATACATCAGGCGAGCCCAAACCCAAGAAAAATGGCCAAGCTCAAAAGAACAATATTTACTGAAAAATAAAAACTACAATGCTTTTTACAAAACCACAGTCTTTTAATAATTTCAATCCCTAATATTTACGGACTAGGCTGGGCCGCTAGCGGTGGCTTGTAACCAAAAATCCGCTTTACGTTGGGGCCGAAACAGGGAAAGAGGCTTCGATGCATAGGCAAATGCCTTTGTTATAGCGACGAAGTTCTGTCCTTACAGGCTTTTCTGTAAAATGAACCCCGCCAGGGCCGGAAGGCAGCAACGGTAATTTTGTTGAAAGGCGCTGAAGGGAAACGGAATGGAGTTATAACAGAGAAAACACTTGCTTAAGCTAAAAGTCCATTTCCCCAAAGTCCAAAAAAGCACTAAAAACCCTCAAAAACTTATACATAAATGGGCTTTTTTGAACAAATTAAACCAACAAAAACAGCAAAATAAGAAAAGTTATGTATTATTTGGGTTTTTGGAGAAAGGTTTTTATACTGAAAAAGCGTTGTCTTTTCAATTCCCAAGGGGGCATAATCATGGTTTTCGAAAAAAGAATGACGGTAAAAGACCTCATTGAACAGATGAGACAAGAGCTTCAAGACGAAAAAGAAGCTGAAGACGCAATGCACAAAAGGACCACTCCTGCAAAAAAAAGCAAGAAAAAAGCTACAAAAGCAGCAAAGCCAAAGAAAAAGGCAAAAAAAATAGTTAAGAAAAAAAGAAAGTAAACTTAATTTTGGGGTTGCGCTTTTTGCGCCTCCCTCAATAATTTTTCAAGACAAGAATTAATTGTTTTGCCAAGTTTCCAATCAATAACTTCAGCGAAAAAAGAGCGACCATCAACCAGTAATGTTGCATGAACTTCGTGCTGAGACCTAAGACCCCCCTTATGGTACCCCTTATAGGCCAAATGTAACTTTGCTTCCTTGCCCCCCACTTTTCTAAAAAAATTATCAAAAGATTTTTGAAGAAGCAATGAGTCAACCTCATCAATCTCCGGAAATTTAGTTAATTCAACGTTTTCAAAAGAAACCATAAACCACCACTCAAACAAACAAGCACTAAAACAGTTAAAAACAATATCGGAAGAAAGATAATTATGCTTAATCAATCAGAAGCGCTAAAACTAGTGGAAGACAGACTTGGCTTTGAAAAAAAAGAGCACGCAAAAAGAGTTGCTGAAATAATAAAAGAAAAAGAGCTATCTGAAGAAACAATACTTGCAGCAACAATTCACGATCTAATATACAAAGAAAAAGCAACTTACGACGAAATTAAAGAAAAGTTTTCCGAAAAAATAGCTGAAATAGTTCAAGAAACTGCAACAGTACAAAAAGTACTTGACAGAAACTATACAAAAATCCCTCCCGAAACAATGAGCGAATTATTACTATCAACAGTAAGCACACTTGAACCAATAATAATAACAATTGCTGATGCTTACGACACACTAAAAGAAAACAGTGAAAAAGAATATCCTTTTCTTGCAAAACAATGTGAAGAAATATATATTCCGTTAGCAATAAAACTTGGGATAACAAAACTTGACTGGAAACTACAAGACGTTGTATTTAGAACACAAAACCCGCAAGGATATCAAAAAATAAAAAGCATGGTAAAAAGAACAAGAGAAGAGAGAGAAAAACTTGTTGAAGAAGTTAAAAAAGAAATAGAACATACTCTAAAAGGAAAATTAAACTGCCAAGTGTATGGTAGACCAAAAAATTTCAAAGCAATTTATGAAAAACTAAAAAAAGTTTCATTCAACAAAATGTATGATATTTACGGAATAAGAATAATTTGCAACAAAGAAAAAGATTGCTATGTTGCTCTTGGATACATACACTCAAAATATGACATAATACAAGAAGCGTTTGATGATTATATCGCAAAACCAAAAAACAACGGGTACAAAAGTATTCACACCGCAATAATTCGAAATAAAGATATTATTGAAGTTCAAATAAGAACCTGGGAACAACACTTACGCACTGAATCTAGTTTGTATTGGGAATACAAAAGAATAAAAAAATACAAAGAACTTGAAAGAGATGTTAGCTGGGAAAGACAATTAATTGACTGGCAAAAAGACATCGGAACAGAAAACAAAAAGAAATCTATTGGGAAAAAAATATTCATATTTACTCCGAGAAATGATGTAATTGTCCTGCCTGTTGGAGCAAACGCGATAGATTTTGCTTTTGCTGTCCACACTGACGTTGGAAAAAAAATGCAAAAAGCAAAAATAAACAACCAATTAGTGCCAATAGAAACAAAACTAAACAACCTTGATAAAGTAGAAATTATCGCAGGAGAAAAAACCAACATACAAAAAAGTTGGTTAACTACTGTCGTATCTGAAAAAGCAAAACAAAAAATAAAACAACAATTTGGAATAAAAACGCAGAAAAGAAAAGGGGAAAGTGAAAGAAAAAGCAGTTATAAGAAAATAAAAATGGCTGAATGCTGCAAGCCCTTGCCCGGAGAAGATGTAATAGGAGTAAAAACAACCAAAAGAAGGATAATAATACACAAAAAAGAATGCAAAAATGTTCTAAAACTCCCAAAAAGCAAACTTGTGGAAATTGATTTTGAAAAAGAAAAAGGAGAAACTGAAATAAAAGTAAAAGCTGTAGACCGAATAGGACTACTTTCCGAAATACTCCAAGAAATAAAGAAAAACGGCGCAAAACTACTAACAACAAACTTCAAAATTAAAAAAAGCGGATATGTTGAAGCAATATTTGGAATTGAAATAAATAATGCACAAAAACTCGACAAAGTTCTTCAAAAAATACAAAAAATTCCTTCAGTACAGGAAGCGGAAAGAATATAGTAAATGCTTTTAGAAAGCCTTATAAGTATTCTACAGCACAAGAAAATAAGGAGTGGTTCTAATGAAGAGAAATATTTTTGGATTAGTTTTTTTAATTTTAATAACTATGGCGTTTGCAGCGGTGCCTGAGGTAACACAAGTTAATTACACACCAAGCCCCGCCGTGCCGGGAACAATAATAACTGTTCTAGTACAAATAGAAAACGCGGAAAACACCGCACAAACTAACGTAACAATAAAAGTAGGAGAGGACTATCCCTTTACAGTAAAGGAAGAAAGTGAAAAAAATGTTGGAACAATTGAAAAAAATGGAAAAGCATTAGCACAATTTGTTGTTTATATTGATCCTTCAGCAGAAAATGAAACATATAACTTACCGATAACAGTGACTACAAAAGAACAACCAACAGGAAAAACAAGTTATCACTCTGTAGTAATAAGCGGAAAAGAACCCTCACTAAAAGTAGTTAAAGTTTCTGAAGAAAAACTACTACCAGGACAAGAAAAGGAAATAATACTAACAATACAAAATATTGGGACAAGCACTGCGTACGACATCGTAACTGAACTAGAAGAAGACAGAACGGTAGTAACAACAGGAACTGTTGTTGAACGAGAAATAATGCCTTTAGGTGCTTCAGCGGTTTACATGGACAAACTAGCGCCAGGAGAACAAAAAGAAACAACATTAAAGATAAGTGTAAACAGAAACGCAACACTAAAAAATTATACTCTGCCTGTAAAAATAACTTACAGAAATGCAAGCGGGGCAAGAACAACTGACACACCATATATTGGGATAAAAATATCTGGAACCGTTAACATTGGCGCAACAGTTAAAGAAATAAGCCAAGTAAGTGGGCTTGGGGAAATGACAATAGAGATATTCAATAGCGGAGAAGGAAAAGCAGAATACATAACAGCAACGATTGACGGAGAAGGATACATTGATAAGCCAAAACAATTTATAGGAAGTTTGGAACCAAACGATGTTGACTCAATAAAAATAAAACTAGAAAAACCCTACCAAACAATAAAACTAACAATAACTTATCAAGACTCTGACGCAGTAACAAAAACAAAAACGTTCGAACTAACAGCAATACAAGCACCAATCGCACAAGGAGACGGAAACATACTTGGGTTATTAATCCCACTAATAGCGCTTGCGGTAATTATCTGGTTCGGATACAACAAATTTGTAAAGAAAAAATAAAACTAATTGGTGCGCTTTATGCGCACCCCTTTTTTTAAACAAAAAGCAATAAAACAAAAAAATAACCCCCCCTAAACAAATAAGCAGCCGATAAAAGATACACCAGAAACTTAATAAATACAAAAACAATAATACTACTGATACGAAATGAACCGAATAAAAACACACATCCCTGGATTTGATGAACTAATAGAGGGTGGCTTTCCTGAAGGACGAAGCTTTTTAGTAACAGGGGGCACAGGAACAGGAAAAACAATATTTGCAACACAATTCTTGGTAAATGGAGTAAAGAATGGCGAACCAGGGATATACCTAACCCTTGACGAAAGACCGGAATTAATTAGAGAAGATATGCTAAGATTTGGTTGGAACTTAAGACAAATGGAAGATAGCGGAGAACTAAAAATAATTGATGGAACAATAGCAAAAATAGGAATCCCAAGCGAAGAAGAATTTTCACTACCCGCAACAGGATTTGATTTAGATAAATTATTGCTAGAACTAATGAAAGCAATAAAAAAAGTAAAAGCAAAAAGAGTTGTTATTGATTCAATACCCGCACTAGGACTAAACTTTGAAAACGAACACGATGTTAGAAAAGCGGTACTAAAACTCATATACTTACTTTCAAGAGCAGGAGTAACAACAATAATGACAACAGAAATTCCGGAAGACTCAAAACAATATGGAAAATACGGTGTCGAAGAATTTGTTGCAGACGGAGTAATTGTTTTGCACTACATGGGAATAGGAACACAATCAAACAGAACACTCCACGTAAGAAAAATGAGGGCAACAAAACACTCAGAAGATTTACACCCAATACAAATAACTGACGCAGGAATGCAAATACACAAAGTTGAAGAAGATTACAACGTTTGAAAATAAAAAGAATAACAACAAAAAAATTAAATAAAAAGTAAAAATCTTTTTAAAAAAATACTTCAAAAACAAAACAAGAACCAAAAGACAAACAAACTGCTGAAAAAATAAATTGTTAGAAAAAAATAAAACTTTTGATTAAAAAAATAAATTATCCTGTAAAAAAATAATTTTTCAGAGAAAAAAAATAAATTATTTCAAAAAGAACGTTTAAATAGTAGAAAAAACAAAACATTTCTACAAAAGAACTTAAATGGAGGGAAAAAATATGGCAGCAAAAAAGAAAAAAGCAAAGAAAACAGTTAAGAAAAAAAGAAGGTAAACTGTTTTTTGTACGCGCCGGGAATTTTCTCGGCGCAAAAACAAAAAAACTAATTTTTTAATTTATCAAAAAAAATTTTTTAAAATGAAAACTAATTCAGGGTGAAATTTTTCTCCTTTATTGATCATTTCCTTTATTTTTTGAATAGAAAAATATTCAACAGCAACAACTTTTCCTTCCTCTAACTTAAACTCTCCAAAACAATTTGATTTAAAAACAGAAATAAAAAGTTCAAGCCCGCTTTGTTCACTAACAAACAATTTTTTTCCGACAAAAATTAAATCAGGGGTAATCCTTAACTCCTCAAGCGATTCACGTAATGCCGCAGCTACGTAAGTTTCCCCGCTCATCACGTGCCCCCCGATAGAAGTACACCAATACCCCGGTAAAAACTTACAAGCAGGACCGCGTAACTGAAGAGCCAAATCCCCAGAACTATTAAACAGCAAAACATGAACAATACGACGGCGAAGGTTCCTTGCTTGAGCAACGCTCTTAAGCGCAGTTCCAACAACAACGTCGGTTGAATCAACAATATCTAATAATTCATCCAAAAGAACACACCAAAAAAAGAAAATTATGGGATTGGCGAGATTTGAACTCGCGACACCAACGTCT
>CAZPWC010000028.1:0-8706 GCA_964590155.1 uncultured archaeon | reverse complement strand
TTTATTTTGAAGAACCTTTTAGCGAAGTAGTTATTGAAGCAGTAAAAAAAGGACTAGTTATAGGAAAAGGCGGAGAGTTATCTAAAAGAATTGTTGCCGAAACAGGGTGGGTTCCAAGAATACTTAGAGCGCCAACAACAAAATCTGATATTCTTTCAGGAATAAGAAAACACATGCATAAACATTCTGATGAAAGAAAGAAATTTTTATTAAAAACAGCGGAAGATATTTACTCTGAGATAAAACCCTCAATGCACAGATGGATACGATTAACCGGGCTTGGGGGATTTAGAGAAGTTGGAAGAAGTTGTATACTACTTGAAACGGAACACACAAAAGTATTACTTGATGCAGGAATGAACCATAGTAATGATGATCCCTTGCCTTACATTGATGCTTTAGGTTACCCTTTGAGTGAAATTGATGCAATTGTTATAAGCCACGCTCACTCTGACCATTCCTGTTTGACCCCTTATTTGTTTAGGTATGGATATAACGGGCCTGTTTATTCTACAGAACCAACAAGAGACCTAACAACATTACTTCAATTTGATTTCTTGGATGTTTCAGTATCGCAAGACAAAAATCCTATTTACTCAGAACAAGATATAAAAAACGCATTAATGAATACAATAACTCGCGAATATAGAGAAGTAACTGACATTGCTCCTGACATGAGAATGACTTTTCATAACGCATCGCATATTTTGGGCTCGGCATCAGTTCACATGAATATTTCTGAAGGAGAACACAATTTAGTTTACACTGCGGATATAAAATATGGGGCAACAAGATTGTTTGATAATATTGATATAAAATACCCAAGACTTGAAACACTAGTAATTGAATCAACATATGGTTCAAGAGACGCTTTACAATTACCTCGAGAAGAAGCAGAAAAAAAATTAGTTGACATAATTCAAGAAACAACCCAATTTGGTGGAAATGTACTAATACCTGTTTTTGGAGTTGGAAGAGGACAAGAAATTTGCATGGTTATTGAAGACGCTTACAAAAAAGGATTATTGACAGAAAAAAACAAAATATATGTTGACGGAATGGTTAAAGAAGCAAGTGCAATACACACAGCTTATCCTGAATATTTAAGACAAAGTTTGGAAAAAAGAATTTTAACAAATGACTCTCCATTTGATAGCCCAATTTTTAATGATGCAAAAAAAGAGGACCGTGATAAAATAATTGCTGACCACGGAGCAGTAATAATAACAACATCAGGGATGATGCAAGGCGGGCCAGTACTGGAATACTTTTACAAAATGGCTGACAATCCGTCAAACACTTTAGTATTTGTTGGATACTTAGCTGAAGGAACATTTGGAAGAAAATTACAACAAGGATTGAAAACCTTCCCCATAAGCGATAATGGAAAAACAAAAAAAATTGAAGTAAAAATGAGACTTGAAACAATTGATGGATTTAGTGGACACTCCGATTTTAATCAACTAATTAGTTACATGGCTTCACTAAAGCCAAAGCCAAAAAGAGTCATAGTAAATCATGGTGACCCTACAAGATCAATTGAATTCTCTAAAACAATTGCTGCAAAATTCGGGGTAACATCAACCGCGATAAGAGACCTTGATACTGTGAGATTAAGATAAAACTTAAAACTAAAAAATAGAATAAAAAATCTTAGATAACTTTTTTGCATAGTTTTTTATCTTCTTTTTAGTAATTATTAGTCATGCCTCAACCAGCTCCGGGAAGGAATCCTAAATCAAGGGTTCATTTTACTAATCCTAATGCTAGGCGTCAGCAGGAAGAAAAAGCTGATATGTTAAGGAGAAATGCGCATCAACAGGAAATAATTCGAAGAGCGCATGAAGCGAAAGAAAGGAAACTTCAAGGAAAACTTGATGCAGTTGCACAGGAAGTTTCTGATGTGTTTCGACCCACTGCAGTGAAAGTACTTGAAAGAGCAACTCAAGGGGTGGAAAAAGGCCGCGTAAACAAAAGATTAGCTTCAACAATAATTCTGGCAGTACACGAGTGGTTTAAAGAAAAAACAATAGAAGGAATGCGCTCAAGAAAACTTCCTGAAGAACTAATAAAAGAAATTGAAGAGCAACACCTACAAATTATTTCCGAGGAACAATATGCTTTGCATTTAGCAAACTTACTTTCCGCGAACCCTTCTCCAAAAGAACAAAGAGAAGTAATCGAATCAATACAAAAATGGAAAACTAGAGTTCAGAGAATAGCAGAAGGACAATACCTTTAGAGTTAAGAGTACTTTTTAATTATTTTTTCGAATAAGCGTCCTGTAATTTTTCTAACGCGCTTTTTGTTTGTTTTAATTCTTTTTCAAGTTCTTTTGCAACCCACGCGTCAAAACTTTCAGCTAAAGAATTTCTTTCGTCAGAAAAAGGAGAAGGATTTAATTTGTATTTTAATCCATCACGCTGCAAAACACCCAAATCAATTAATCTGTTCAAGTGGTAACGAATTAATTTTTCACTCATCTCTGCTTTGTGTTTTTCTTTCAAATAAGATTTAATGTCAAGGGTAGTTGGGTTCTCTTTTTTTGTGAACAAAAAAACAAACAAAGAATCAAGAATTAATAATCCCTTATCGCGGGTCTCTTTGGGTGAAATAAATCCTAAAGAAAGAGCACACCAGCGGAGCAAAGAGTTTTTTGTCAAAGAAACGCTTGAAGGGAAATCCATTCTTCTAATAATAACTTCTTTTCTTACTAACTCAGCTTCAGGAATCATAAATACACCAATTAATAACAAAACTTTAGAGGAAAAACTCTTTTTCCTTAAAATTAATGAGTTAATTTATATTTAAGCTTTTACAAAGAGAAAAAATGGCCATCTCTACTTTTTACATTTGTGAATATTTTTCCAAGACCTTTTCTTGTGCACCAAAAAATTTTACTCTTCTGCCCCTTTTTTGGGCACGCAAAACATTGTTTACTAAATTAACTAATGCTTGTTGTTCACTCGCTGTTGGTTCAAGCCTTCCGCTTTGTGAAGCATGAAATGTGTCAGCAAGTTTTCTTGCGACATCATAGTTTACTGAACCAACTTTAAAACTTTCCAAAGTCCTTATTTTTGCTAAATGAAAAGGACCGGCCCCAATTGCCCCAACTTGTCTGGGTTTTCTGGGCTTATTTGGTCTTAAAGAACCCGCAAGAGCTGTTCTTTCCCGCAATAGTGCTAATTTTTTTGGGGGACTCATCCCCTTAGGTAAAGATCTTTTCAAGTCCGCTCTAACAACTCTTCTAGGGGTAGGCATGCTAAATAATACACTTCCCGAACATATTAATCTTGCCCTTTTTTGTTTTGAAGATCTTGGCAAATTTCAGTTTTCTGACTTTTTTTAGCTAGAAATGATACATTTTTAAGCAAGTTTGGGATATGTTTAGTTTAGTTTTAATTGAGGTTTTTGGTGGTAAATATGGCAGATTTGAAAGCGGAAATAACTCCAATGAGAATGGTTCTAATGGAAAGAAAACCAGTAGAATTAATGGTTGAGATGATAAATAACTCAAACAAACCCTTGATGATTTCGTTAGATATTATGCTTGATAATGAAATAGCTTTTGATAAAGGTGGAAGAAATACTTTTATCTCAAAAAAATTTGATGCAATGCAACCTGGGGAAAGGTTTATGCAATACTTTGATATATTTGCAAAAGCGAATGTTAACAGAGGGGTTCATTCGATAGAAATAACTGTTTCGGAACACTTCAACAACTCTTGGGAATATGTTCAGAGTAAGAAAACTAAATTACTTACATTAAGGGTTGAATAATGCCTCAAAGTACTCCTGGACCAAGAATGCCTTCGCACATACTTGAATTTAAGAAAACAACCGCGGATGCTGTTAGGCGAATGCTTAGAGAAAAAAGCAAAGGAGCAAAAAGAGGGGTAGCGATAGCTACTTACAAAGCAGATAGACTAAGGATACTTAATGAGTTGAAAGCTGATCATGCGGCTAAACCTAGTGGAATTCATGGGACTGCAAAAAAACCAATTCGTGGTTGGGGAAATTAGATTTTTCTTAGTTATTTGCGTGACTAATTTATTTCAAAAGGAAATAATCCATCAATATTGGAATCAAAGAAATCATTTTTGTAAGGAGAAAAAGTTCTCATATCCATTATTTCTTTTCCTGGATAAAAAGTAAGGATTTTTAAATAACCTGATTTTTGTTTATCTTGGCTTTGGTAATCCGATAAAACTTCAATAACGTCCTGATTGAAATCATTTTTTGAAAAATGAATTGCTTCAAAGTGAACGTGTCCTGAAAGAACGAGGTCCATATTAACTTGTTTTTTTACAAAATCGTTCCAAATATATTCAGTGCTTTTGCAAACATGAACGTATCTATTTTTGTCCGCGCCTAAATAACCATGTGTAATGAATATTTTTTCTGAATTATTAAATTCAAGCAAGTCACTTAGTTGGTTTAGAGTTTCGCTTTCAGGACAAAAAGAAGCAAAAACAAAAGTAATGTTTTTGTCAAAACCTGAGGAAAAATCCTTAATATTAATAATAGCATATCCGTTGCCCGCGCTGAGATATTTTTGTTCAAGGGGTTCTCCAAAATCTTTTTCCTCAAAATAATTCTCAAACAAAGTTACTCTTTTTGAAACAGAATTGTAATCGTGATTTCCAAGAGCTATCCCAAAAGGAATGTTATTATCAGTCAAAACATTCATTGCGGTTTTTGCATTAATCCATTGGTTTTTATCTTTGGCTGAATCGACTAAATCCCCAACATGGGCAACAAAAATAATATTTAATGCTTCTTTATTTTCAGCTATCCAATTTGTTTGAGCCAAAAATATCTCTGGGTTGTTTGCCGAATATTTTTGCGTATCAGGAAGTACTATTAAACTAAAAAAATAATTACTGCTTTGGGGGATAATTGGTTCAATTGGTTTTTCGTGAATTGGCAAAAGAAATGCTATTGAAATAAAAACGCACAAAATTAGTGCGGCAATAATTGCAAACAAAATAGCTTCTTCTTTTTTCTTTGCAAAGGGTCTTTTTTTCATATACTTCTTTAGGTTTAAAGAGGATTTTAATACTTTGGTAAGTTTATTAAAGATTAAGTGATTTTATATGTGGTATGGGGCGAGGGCAGGGAACGGTTGAATATTTAGTTATAATCGCGGTTGTTGTTGTGCTTGGGCTTGCAGTTACAGTTACTTTATCAACTTTTATGGGTAATGCTGGTGAAGTGTCGGAAAGTGCATCAAACTTATATTGGAGGGCCGCAAGTCCTTTTGCGATAACTGAAGCCGGATATAATTCGACAACACACATGCTTTATCTTACTTTTTCAGGAAAAGAAAAACTGAATTATTTTAATATTGGGTTGGATCAAAATGCTAATGCTGATTCATCTTATGCTTATCGAACTATAAACAGACAACTCACTTTGTCCAATAGTTTGTCAAGCGTGCAAACCACGGATGATTTTGTTATTATTCCAAGCGAAATAATTTACATAAACTATGACACAATGTATATTGCTTCACAAGGACAATATCCTGAGCATGATTTGGTAGTGCGCAAAATAGCTTAACAAAGCACTTATAAATATAAAAATGAAAGTAATTCAATATGGCTCAAATTGTATCCTTTGCAAAAACAACTTTTGTTCTATTATTAATAATGCTTTTATCCTTAAGTATAACTGCCCAGTTTTTTACAAAAGAATACTTTGCGGAACCGGATTCTTATTATCACGCAAGAATGGTTGGATATATTATTGAAGAAGGGCAAGTCCCACAAAAAGATCCTCAAGCATATTACTATCTTGGGGGATCCACGGTTGAAAGATACACTTTGTTGTGGCCCGTGACTGCTTTTGTTTATGAGTCCTTTTTTGGGAAAGAAATACAACAATACAGAATTATTTATGCGGCGCAATTAATTACGATTATTTTAGGCGCGCTATTAATTGTTTTGTCTTACTTTGCAGGAAAAGAGCTATTTGGAAAAAGCGCAGGTTATTTGACAGCCTTTCTTGTCGCAATACTTCCTGCAATAACATTCAAAATGCAAACAAGCATTTTTGAGGACGATTTGATGGGTTTAATTCCGCTGGTTTTGGGGATTATTTTATTTTCAAAAGCATTTAAAGAAAATAATTTTGAAAAAAGATTATTGCTTATAATTTCTTCAGGAGTTTCTTTTGGATTAATTGCGTGGATTTGGGAAGGTTATGCGATTTTGGTTCCGGTCTTTCTTATCGCTTTTCCTTTAATGATATTTTTGAAAACACTAAATGAAAGCACCATTAAGAATTCAGTGGAATTTTGCCTTGAACTAATATTGTTTTCGGTTTCTTTTTTGGGTGTTGTTCTTTTTTCAGGCGCGGATTTTTTCGGGCTTTTAATGACAAATATTAGAAATTTAGGAATTCAAAATTTTGCTCTTCCGCAAACACAGGTTTTTGGAATAGGGCTAATTATTTTTCTTTTTGCGCTGATTTTTATTGCCCCCCTTGTTTTTGGGAAAATATTTTTGCATGCAAATAGAAAACAAAAAGCACTGTTTTCTTTAGCCCCATTTTATTTGCTGCTTTTTGCGTTATTTGTTTTTTTGTTTTTTGTTCCTTCGCTTCGTTCGCCAGAAAATCCAATGAGTTTTATTTTGGAAGAAAACAATGGGTTTTTCTACTTAAAAGAAACCCTTGGATTATTTGTGGGTTTTGCGCTTTTTTTCCTTTTTATTGCTCCGCTGAAATTCTTGGAAAAGAAAAAACTTAATGAAAATGTTTCTTTTGCACTTCTTTTTTCTTTCCTTGTAATATCTCTCTTTTTGGGCTTTTATTTTATTAAATATGTATTTGTTTTTGCGTTAGCGCTCGCTTTAGTTTCAGGTTTTTTGCTTGAAAAAATACTTGCAATGAAAAAAGAGAGGCGCTTTATTGGACTAAAGAAAAATTACTGGCTTGGCTGTTTTATTGTGTTATTTTTATGCGGATTTGTGTTTTTGGGTATTTCTCCATCAAAAATATCAAATGCGGAAACAAGACTTGAAGTAGTTGATGCATTTAACTGGGCTAGGGAAAATACTCCTAATGATTCTTCCATTTTGGTTTGGTGGGACTATGGACATATTGCTTCTTTTTTTAGCGAAAGAA
The DNA here is from genome assembly GCA_964590155.1 of uncultured archaeon. Lineage (GTDB taxonomy): Archaea > Iainarchaeota > Iainarchaeia > Iainarchaeales > JAAZKV01 > JAAZKV01. Next base: position 1,578 of record CAZPWC010000028.1, on the reverse strand, counting down.
AAGTAACTAATGATAACAAGAACTGGAAAGGGTATTTGGGGGAGCCGAACAAAAAGGTGGCAGAGTTCTTCTCAACACAAAATGTTGGACAATCTTTCTTAATCGCGCAAGATTATTTTAAATCAGATTATGTATTTATTGATCCTGAAATGTTTTTCTCTTTAAAAGAAATGAAATCAATTATTTTAGGGAAAGTTGATAATTCCAAGGATTATTCTTTGGGAAATGATATTTTTAACTGTCTTTCAAAAGAAACCTGCGCTCTTGTTGAGGAGGGGATGGGTGAGAAGCCTTTAGATAAATGGATTGATTCAAATGCTGTTGTGATTTATAAAACTGAAAAATTAATGGTTTATTTAAATCAGGAAACAAATGCAACCGCGCTTGCAAAAATATACTTTCATAGCCCTGAATCAGAAAAATACTTTGAAGAAGTGTATTCTTCAGGGATAGTAAAAATATTTAAGGTAAAAAAATAACTTTACGCTTTTGGTGTTGATTGAAAGAGTTATTTTTTGTTCAAAACTTGTTTTATTTCATTAATTAGTTTATTGCTTATTGAAACGTTTTTTGGTGAAGTGCTTTCTTTTATTGCTTGCCAAATCTTGCTTTCATCCATTACTACACAAATCCCAAATTTTTTGCTTAAATATTTTGAAAAATCAATTTGATGATCATCAATGTGTTCTTTGAATTTCTTTTGTCTTGGGACAACGACCATTTTCTTTCCAAGATCAATTGCTTCCATTACTGTGCCTGTCCCTGCGTGGCACACAATAACATCAGCCCAATCCATTTTGTCATAAACTTCCTGCTTTTTCATAAACCTTTTATATTGCGCATTTTTTGGCTTAATTGAATTTCCTATTTGCATAAAAACGCCTTTTTTGTCCATGGTGCGAATAATTCTATTGAAAGGGTAATCCTTTGTTCCAATTGTTAAAAAAACTTTCATAAAACCCATCTAATCAAATTACTTAATATAAAAATTACTTAATATAACGCCCCCGCGTACTTTGCTCTTGGATATTTTTTCCTTAAAGGTTCCCACTGAACATAAAAATTTTTCACAAAAGGATAGAGTAATTTTCCTGTAAGACTCAAATCATCCGTGCGCGCAAATGTCTCAATATAAATAACTTTTCTAAAAAAGAGTAGCCCTAAAACCATTGGAGGAAAACCTATTTCAGCTCCTGTGCTCACAATAACACTTGGTCTTTCAATTAAAAAAATTCTTAAACTTTGTAAAAAACTAATAATTAATCGGTGTATTTTCCTTCTTGCGGGAGTAATAAAGTAAACTTTATTATGTTTGGCTAAATCTAAACCATTACATTTTCTTTCAGTAATAAAAAAAATGTTGTTTTCCTCAAAAGCCGGTAATAAACGCAAAGCCTGTTTTAAATGCCCTCCTGAAGAAGAAGCGATGCAAACATTTAATTTATTCATTACAAATTACAAATGGACAACTTATTAAAAAAGGGCATTTTCAAGAAAGTAGCCTTGTTTAGAAATTTATGCAAAACTTTTTTGTTTGTTCGCAAAGTTTTAGAAAGAAGGTTTAATTTGACAAAAAAT
>CAZPWC010000027.1:0-9617 GCA_964590155.1 uncultured archaeon | reverse complement strand
GAGGTAAGCGAAATATTGGTTGAAAAAGATGTTGAGCTAAAAAAACTCCTTGAAAAAATTGGGCTTCCCCACTCCGTAAAAAGCGGAAAGATTCTAATAAGTGATTTTGCCGCAACAATTGCTGCGACTTTTGCTCTTCTTGATGCGAAAAAAGAAAGCACAAAAGTAGAGGTGCTTGAGTATTTGTCAGAAATTTCGGGTTTAGTTATTAGAGACAAAGCAGGTTCGTTTGTTGGTGGAAGAATGGGTAGGCCTGAACAAGCTAAACCAAGAAAAATGATAGGAAACCCTCATGTGCTTTTCCCAATTGGACTTAAGGGGGGTTCAACAAGAAGCATAAATCGAGCAATTGATGAATATAATAACGAAACAGGAAAAGTAACAGTTGAAATTGCTGAATACTTTTGTAAAAAATGTAGCAAAAAAAGTTTCAGTGCTTTTTGTGATGATTGTGGGGAAAGAACAAAAAAAATGAATTATTGCGCTCAATGCACTAAAAGTGTTATGGCAGAAACTTGCCCTTCTTGTGGAACAAAGACAATACATTCAGGAGAACACGAAGTTGATTTGCGAAGCCTAGTAATGGCTGCGAAAGAAAAAATCAAAGAACCCTTGCCCGAACTCATAAAAGGGGTAAAAGGGATGATTTCTGAAGACAAAGAGATAGAACCAATAGCGAAAGGGATATTTAGAGCAAGACATGATGTCCATATTTTTAGAGACGGAACATCAAGATTTGAACTACTTAATGCAGTAATAACGCACTTCAAACCAAAAGAAATTGGATTGAGTATTGAGAAAGTAAAAGAACTTGGTTACACAAAAGACATTTTTGGAAAAGAAATTACTGACGCGAGCCAAATAGTTGAATTATTTCCGCAAGATATTGTAGTTAATGAAACTTGTGGGGATTGGTTGCTTAATGTAAGTAAATTTGTTGATGACTTGCTTGAAAAGTTTTACAAAGTTGAAAGATTTTATAATGCGAAAACAAAAGAGGATTTAATTGGACACCTTGTATTGGGACTTGCCCCCCACACTTCTGCTGCAGTTAATTCAAGAATACTTGGTTACACAAAAGCACGCCTAGGTTTTGGGCACCCTTATTTTGTTTGTGCAAAAAGAAGAAACGTTGATGGGGATCAGGATTCAATTATGTTAATGATGGATGCGCTTCTTAACTTTTCGCAAAAATACTTGTCGCATAGAAGTGGTGGGAAAATGGATGCGCCTCTTGTTGCAACAATAATAATTAATCCAAACGAAGTTGATGATGAAGTGCACAAAATGGAAACATGTTGGGAATATCCGCTTGACTTGTATGAAAAAGCGCAAAATGTTTGCGAACCTGACATAAAAGGGATTGAATTAGTAAAAGATATCCTCGGAAAAGAAAGGCAGTATTCAAAAATAGGATACACTCACGAAACAACACTATTTGATGAAGGGCCAAAAATGTCAAGGTATGTTCAATTAAAAACAATGGAAGAAAAAATACAAAAACAAAACAACTTGCAGAAAAAAATAATGGCGGTTGATTCTAAAGACGCGCTTGAAAGAGTAATGACCTCGCACTTTTTGCCTGATATAATTGGAAATGCCCGAGCCTTTTCTAGGCAAACGTTTAGGTGCACAGCGTGTAATGAAATATATAGGAGAATTCCTTTGAGCGGAAATTGTTACAAATGCGGAAAAAGCAATTTAATATTGACAATACACGAAGGTTCTGTCCGCAAGTACTTAAAAATTGCCCAAAACATGGCTCGGCAAGAAAATCTTTCGCCCTATTTGATACAGCGCCTTGATATGGTTGAAAAAGAAATTGATTCAGTGTTCAAAAATGATAAAGAAGAACAAAAAGGATTATTCGATTTTGTTTAATTTCTGCTGGGCAAGGTCAGGCAAAATAGTGTTGTTTAGAAACAATTAATAACTCAAAAAACAAAAGTTGTGCGGAGGGGATAAACATGGTTGTTAAGAAAAAAGCAAAGTCAAAAGCAAAACCAAAAAAGAAAAAATGTTGCTGTTGCTGTTAAAACAGCACAGCCCTAATAAAAGTGATTCTATGAATACAAAAAAAGAAATTGAAAAGATAAAAAAAAGAAATGCTCGTGTTGAGGCTGATAAAGCGTGGGAAACTAGTTGGGCAAGAAAAGGAATAATTGCTATTCTAACTTACATTGTAATTGTTTTATTCTTTTTTTCAGCAAATCTTCCAAACCCTTTTGTTAATGCAATAGTTCCAACAGTCGGATTTTTGCTGTCAACACTAACTCTTTCAGCTTTTAAGAAAATTTGGTTGAGTAAAATGCGCAAATCATGATACTTAAGCTTCTTGTTTTGGATAGTGCTGTTTTAGCTTTGCGTTTTATGCACTAATATTTTAGCTTCCTGTTTTAAACAATTCTTTCTCTAGCGCGGATTTTATTTTGTTCGCGTCAAAACCTAACTTGATGAGGCGGGTTTGTCCTTTGATTCCTTTTCCAGAAGCTGTTACTAAAATTAATCCATACATTTCAAGTTCATTAATGTATTGACGGTACCATCTGCTAGTAATTGTGTGTTCATCAAACTTTTTTGCAAGGTCAAGGTATGCCTCAAAAATTTCTCCAGAAAATAAGACTCCTTCTTCAACTTCGCCAGTAACTTTTCTAACTCCTTTCTTTTGAGTGGTTAATTGAGCAATTGAGTAAAGAACTAATTGTTGCTGTTGGGGCAAAGTAGAAATCATTGACAAGATTATTTCCTCTTCAACACTTGCTTTTGCTTTCTCAACATGAATGTCAGTAACAAGACTTGTTTGATTTATGTCAGCTATTTCGCCAGCACGTTGCATTAGCATTACAGCGGTTCTTGCGTCCCCTGATTCGTGTGCGGCAAAAGCTGAAGCAAGCGAAAGAGCTGGTTCAGAAACACTATTTTCTTTAAATGCTTGAGAAACTCTTTCAGTAAGAATTTGTTTTAGTTCAGTAGCATTGTAAGGGTCAAAAACCATTTCTCTCTCGCACAAAGAGCTTCGCGTCCTTGGGTCAAGTTTTTCTTTAAACATCAAATTATTTGATATTCCAATCATTGTTATTGAACCGGTTTCAAGTTCGTCATTTCCTCTGCTTAAAGAATAAACCATATCATCAATGTCTTTTACTTTATCAATTTCATCAAGAACCAAAATCAAGTGACTTTTATTAGTTGAGCAATACTCAAGTGTTTTTTCATAAACAAAAGAAGAACTATAACCCAAAAAATCCTTGTCAGGCACTACAGAACGCAACACTTTTAGTAAAACTTTGTATTTTGAAGGGTGACTTCTACAATTAACATAAGTAGAAACAACCCCCATGTTTCTTTTCTTAACAAAATCGTCCAGTTGTTCAAGAACATGTTTCACAGTACTAGTTTTTCCTGTTCCAGTTTTTCCATAAACAAATAAATTATTTGGTTTAGAATTATTTAAAACAGGGCTTAATGATTGGGTGATTGAATCAATTTGTTTTTCTCTAAAGGGAAGTTTTTCAGGAATATAATGCGGAGAAATAATATCTTTATTTAAAAAAACGCTACCCTTTAACATTTGCTTTTCAAAAATGTTTTCCATTAAACCAACCCCTATTCTTATAACGAAACTAATAATTAGTGGAACTGTGCCACCAAGGAAAAAACTTCCACTAATAGGAGGGCTTTCTTTGATTAATACTTTCAGAGTTAGGATTCCAAACCTTTTTGGGTTGTTTTAGCGAGGGCTTTTTATATATTTTGTATGGAAAGTAATGTAATAAACGCTTTAAAAAAGCGGGGTGGTTATTTTGGGATTTTTTGATAAAGTTATGACAAAGAACGATTCGGTTGATTTGGAAGAAGTTTTGAACAATTTGGATCAAGTAGAAGAAGAAACATACGAAAACGCTGATGCTTTTGTAAAACCAATGGATTTAGTTGTTGACGCTGATGTGGAAGCAGTAATGAAAGAAGTAAGAGCAGGAAATATTGCTTTGGTTAATATTGCTGATTTGCAGAAAAGAAATGCTTCAAAATTAAGAGAATTGGTTAGTGTAATAAAAACAGAAGTAAAAAAAATTGACGGCGATATGGCAAGAATCTCTCAGGAAAGAGTAATAGTTACCCCTGCAAGAGTAAAAATAATTAAAAAGAAGTAATGAGGGGTAATAACTATGTATTTAGGCAGCCCCTTATTGCCTATGAATGTCTCTTTGCAAAAAGCTACACAGGATTTAAAAGAAGCTTTTGCAAAAAAGTATTGGAACGAACCGGAAATTGTTAACGAAACCCTGCTTCTTGTTCCATATTTATTATTTAATTATCACTACTACGTGGAAAAGCAAGAGGAAGGCTCTCAAAAAATAAAAAAAGCGTTTAACGGGATACTTGCTATTGATGCGCATGCAATAAAAATAGAAGAACACATGACTGATCTAATAAAGTACAATTGGAAAAAATCAGATCAAAATACTCCTAAAAAAGAGTTTGACGAAAAATGGAACAACATTGATAAAAAAGAACAATACGAAATAGTAAAATTAAAAACCGCTGAATACTTTGATGTGCCAAAACAAAATGTGTTAATTACAAGCATAAGAAAAGTACTTGTCCCTTTTTTTGTGTTTAAAGTAACTTGTAATGAAACTGAATACAAAGTAAAAATGAATGTTGTTGATGGGACATTTTATGGGCTAGAAGGGGTTCTTCCTAGAGAAAAAGGAACTCTTGAATTGACAAAAGAAACACTAAATGAATTAAAAAAACCCTCAAAATGGGTTGAGTATTCAAAAGAAATTATTTTTGGAGCGGCAAATGTTGGGAAAAAAGTTGCTAGCGTGGAAAAAGAAAAATCATTCAAAGAAAAAGGAACAAAAACGAATCTTGCTTTCTTTGCTCGGCCCGAAATATTGATAATAATAATGTTGCTTGCTCTTTTATTGATTTATTTAGCTCTTTTTGTTTAAAATAGAGAAAGTTTTTTGATGTTTTGAAATAATTTTTGGCGACAGCTTTTTTAATTTTCTTATTTAATTAATTATCCGCCAAGTGCTTCTCGTGTTTCGCACAAAGTAGCATCAGCATTTGTACTTAACAAATTCTCCTTTGCAGACTTAATACTGTCATAAATGCTTGTTTGATTCCAGAAAAGAGTCCACTGAGTGGTCCGACTTGCCGAAACCGTTGCATTAATACAAATCTTTTCTTCCCCAATTCCTTTAAATAAATCCTCTAAATTTGTTACATTAAATTCTTCATTTCGTGTATTAACTTGTTTGTTAACAACAGGGGATGAGTTCCAGTTCTTATCGATCATTAATCCTAAAGGTGAACTTATTACTGGATTAGTTGGGTAATTATTTGGCCAAAATAAAACTGTTTGAAGGTATGTAGTGCTATTTGGTTTTGATTTTGAGTAATTATTAAAATCAAAAGTTGTGTCTGTATTGTCTCTTAATGAATCAGGTTCACGGTAAGAAAGAACTCCGTCACTCTCATCATCAATATCAGTACATCCATTACCTATAGAACTTGCAAATGCTGTCCAGTAACTAAAAGTATCATTTCCTTGGTAATTGCTTGCAAAGTCATTTGAGAGAGTAAAATAACTATTAATATCTCCACTTGCATTTGATTTTAATTGAGCGATTAGTGTATTTGCCCATCCTGGGTAAAAGTCAATTTTTCCGTACAAGTCGTCGTTTAGTCCTGATTGAGCCATAGTTAGAAGGATTCCTCGTTTCTCTGAATTGGATTTCCAAAAATTTGAATGTATTGTATCAATATTTTTGTCAATTTCTAAGTTACCATATTCGTAGAAGAACCAGTTAAATGAAGGATCTGACAATTTTGTAAAATCAATTTTTATTGTTGCGGCAGGATTTAACGCATTGCCATTAACAAATAAAGTTGTTTGTTCTGCATCAGGGTCAACTTCAACACTAATGTTTACAGCATACATTGCGGCAATTACTTCGCCAGAACCTTGACCGCCGTTAATAGTGATTTCGGTATTGCTAAACAAATTTTTCAATCTCGCTTCAGTAGTTGAAGGAGAAGAAGGGGCAAAGCTAGCATAATCACTATTTGGAAGACCAATATTTTGAAGAATTCCTGAAAAATTCGTCTTAAGCAAAGTAATTGAATCTTCTATTTGAGAGGGACTCAAAGTTTGTTTTCTTATATACATTTGAGTGCTAGCATATTTGTTCTTTGTTAAATCCAATCTAGTTTTTTCTTGCGCATTTTCATCAAGCTGATTAACACCTATTTCCCACAATTTTCCAACTTTTCTTGTTAACTCAACTATTAATTCTTTTTGTGAACAATAAACCCAATCATTATTATCAGAACCATTTGCCATTGAAGAATCATCAAGCGTTTTTGCATCGCACTCATCAATAGAAACTAGTTCGTTAAGAGAGTTTGTTTTTCCGCCAAACCCTAGATTTATTTTAGGGACATAAGCTTCTCCTGTTTCGCCAATCATTCCGTCTTCGCCAATACAACCTGTGTAATCATAATTTGCTTTCATTCCAACTTGGAATTTCTGCATATCAAGCAGACCGAATTTGTAAGAAACCGGTTTTGAAGAAGTGTTATTTCTATAATACTGGCTGCAATCAGGAGTAACTAAAAGTGGTACTGTATAATTAACATCAAGCCAAACAGAAACGTTGCTTATTGGCAAGTAATTCTTATCAATAATTAAATTTCCTCTAATAATCATTGTGCCCTCAAGTTTTTCTATAGTCCATCCCTTATAATTCGCATCAACACTGCAGCTAACGCCAAGTCTTTCACAATTTATTCTGTAATTTTCTATGTTAACATCCAAAGGAGATTTATTTATCAAAGTAAAAACTAATTCTTTATTATATAAGCCAAATTTTTCTACAAATCCTGTGTTCAAATCATTTTGTCCTGAAACAATTAAAGAAGGGAAACCGACATATATGTTGTTAGAAAATTGTGAAGTGTATGCGCTAGGCATAGTGCCGGCAATTGGAGAGGTGGCTATTTTTAATTCATAATTGTGTCCCCCTGCAGTTGCTAAATTGTAACTAATACTACTTTGATCGCCAATTCCTTCAACGTCAGGTCCTTTTATATTACATCCTCCGCTCGCAACACATCTGTTTAGTCCTGAAGATTGTGGTGTTCCAAGGGGGGCAGTGCTATTAGTTTTTGCAGGATAATTAGAAGAAATATTTGTGTTTAAGAATATTCCGCCAAAAGCCAGTTTTTGTTGAGTCCCTCCACTATCAAGCGCGAAATTGTATTGGCCAAATCCATTTGCATTTAAAGTAGCGCCAGGAGTTCCAAATGAAGAATAATTAACTCCATTTACTTGTAGGGATGTGCCGATAACACAACCTGAAAGAGAAATATTTGGACTTGCTGTTACAAGCGTGGTGCTGGTAACACAGTTTGTTACAGTGCAACTAACGACTCCGCCGCCTCCGCCTCCACAACCGCCCGTGTATCCACAACAGCAGGAAGCGTAATTTCCTGAAGAGCAGGAAGTTCCGCAATGTGAATAATCATCGCAATTTACCTTTCCGCTTGGACAAGATATTCCCCCTCTACTGTGATCTATTCTGCTCCATGCGGCGTTAACATCTTCAACTAAAAATAAACTAGAAATAATAAATACAAACATTAAAACAAAAATAAAATTTTTATTCATTTTCTCACCCTTGTGTATGTTGAGACAACCACTACCAAAGCAATTAAAGCAAATATAATTGCGGTTACAACAATAAAAGGCAGAGTTGTTTGAAGTTGTCTTTCAAGTGAAGGAACGCATTTTGCAATACAGCAATCTCCTTCGTTTGTTTTATAAGTTGCTCCCGCGCAAACAAAGCCTTCTCCGCAAAGAGTGTCATTGCAAAAAGAATCAATTAGAGTTCCGTTTTCATCAACTGTGATAACTGGCTCAATAGCGCTCAAATCAGTTGACTCATCAAGTGTAATAGCAAACACTTGTTGTTTTTTCACGTCAAAATCATCAATTACTAAAGTAAGGTTTTTTTGTTCAACAGGATAAATTTTTGTAACACTTAATAGGGCACTAGTTATCTTTTCTTCATACAAAGTTTTTTCATTATCAAGTATAATTATTCTCGCATTTATTAGTGCTTTTGATAACTTAACTTCAAGTAAAGAGGTTGATTTTGAATAACTCCATTCAACATTAACTGGCAAAGCTAGTCCCTTTTCATAAGCTAATTTTATTGGGTTTAGTTCGATATCAAAACATTCTTTTTTGTATTCGTTTCCTTCTTTTTTAATAATAACACAAATCATGTCAAAAGATTTTGATGATAGAGAAAAACTTTTGCTCAAAATTTCTCCTACCCCAATTGATTCAATACTTTCATATTTGTCTTCTTTTTTTGTACCTGATTCATAAACTTCTAACTCGATAGAAAAATTATCAAATGCAATTTCGCTTTCTTCATCACTAGGGCCTGAAAGTAATGTCGTTATGCCGTAATTGTTATTTTCAATGCCTGTGATAAAAACTTTTCTAATCTCTGCAGTTGCGCCTGACACAATAATTCTATTTGTATAAATTGATTGAATTTCTTCGTTTTGTTTTAGAGTCAATCTTATTTCGTAAGCTGAAGAAACTTCGGGTGCGTTTAATTCAACTTCAATTGTTTTTTCTTCTCCTTGCAAGATTGAACTTAATGGGAAAGTGTATTCTTTTGGGTTTTCGCAAAAAACAGTTGCCCAATTACACAAAGAGACAACTAATTCCAAATCAGTTTGTGTAGTTTTTGTATCATTTCGAACAACAACCTTTCCACTAACTAATTCACTTGGGTTAACTAAAAAACCAACAGGCCCTGCAACATTATCTTTTCCAAAAACAGTTTTTGCTCTGTTAATAATCGCTCTTTTTTCTTCAACCCCTCTAACCAAGAATTCTTTTGAAAGAGGGTTATACAAAATAGAGCTTACCCCGATTAGTTTTGATTTAGTGGCCCAAGCGTAAACATCAAGTCGGTAGTTTCCCGCCTTTTGTGAAGGCAAATTAAAGTCAAATCTTTTTGTAGAACTTGGCAGAATCCAAGCGTCTGAAATAACTCCTTCAAAATTAATGTTATTGTTACTCAATTGGGACGGGTAACTATATTCGCCTTGTGTTATTTGCAAAACAATTCTTCCATCGAGCAAAGGGTAGGATTCAAGATTGGTTAGATAAATATTCCCTGTGATTGGTTCGTCGCTATCAAATTGTTCTTTATCAAAGTAAACTTGCGCAAAACCATTCCAATTTAGCTCGTTAGGGGACAAAGCAAATACTGCCCCTAAAAGCAAAACAAAAAATAAAACAAAGTGCCATCTCATTAAAACCAACTCATAAATATCGTTTTTTTGTTATTTAATACTACCTCAATAAAAGTAAAAATTCTTTATTGCACCCCGCTAATTACTTTGCTTCCTGCATTTGCAGTGGAAACAAAATCAGTTATGTCAATTGCGCCGTAAGTGATTCCTTGTCCGTAAGTTTTTACTAAAACACTCTCAATACTTCCATCATTGAAAGGAGCATAATCTTCTCCAACAAATGTTGCTTCAAGAGAACTACCATTAATCCAAGCAAGTACTTT
>CAZPWC010000026.1:0-11284 GCA_964590155.1 uncultured archaeon | reverse complement strand
ATAAATTATTGAAACCATAATGGCACTGGAGCGGATCGTGTCTAACATCACCAAGTAATGCCCCTGCTCTTGCGCCAGTAGCTTCAAAAAAAGGAGCAACTTTTTTTCCTAAATTATTAACAAGTAACTTCGGAGTAGCAACACCTTCTTTGGTTCTCATTTGCCCGCCTAATGCTAAACCAATTAATAAAAAAGCTCCAATAACTAAAAGCGCAGAAAAAATAATATCACTATACCAGCCCCACTGCCAAAATAAACCAGCAAGAACCATCCAAACAAGAGGAATCAAAAAAGAAATTAATCTCATAGAGTCCTCTGCTTTTCTTGACTCAAGTCTTTCTGCATCAAGAATCTTTTTTCCTTCATTAGCTTTCACTACGCGCACTTTCGGATTATTAGCGTCGTCATAGTTAGGATAAATCAACACATCTTGTAACTGCTGAACAGGAAGAATTTCACTCATTGCTTGAGCTAGCAAAGATTTTCCTGTACCAGGTACTCCAACAAGCAAAACATTTCTTTTCTGCGCAGCGGCTTTTCTAATAATTTCTACACTCTTATCTTGGCCAATAACCTGACCAACAAGCCCTTTAGGAACCTCAATATCAGCAGTACTGTTAAAACTCAATCCAAAAACATCATCTGATTTATTTTCTTGAGCGAGAGCTTCGCTAACTTTTTTATTTGAAAGAACAGATCTCTTTTTTTTGGAAGATTTCCTCTTAACAGGCATGACAATAAATCGATAAAAAAGGGTTAAAAAGGTATTCGAGCAAAGATTTTCTAAGCTAAAACAAAACTACTGATTTGTATGGAACAAATAAAAGTAACTTTTTTAGGAACAAGTGGAAGCGTTCCTCAAAAAGACAAAAATTTTGCGAGCGTTGCGCTCTCCTACAGAGGAGAACTATTATTATTTGACTGCCCTGAAGGAACTCAAAGACAACTAATGCAATCAGAACACTCCTTAATGAAAACAAATAATGTTTTTATCTCGCACATGCATGCGGATCACTTTTTGGGTTTGTTTGGATGGATATGCACAATGACGCTAAATCAACGCAAAGAAAAACTAACTATCTTTTCTCCAAAAGGAGGAAAAGAAAAAATAATAAAGATGCTACGCGAAGTAGTAAAACCATGCTTTGAAATTGAATTTAAAGAAATAAAAAAAGGGTTAATAATGAAAAATGATTTTTTTGAAGTAAAGGCATTCCCGCTGAAGCACGAAGTGACTTGCTTTGGATTTGTTTTCAAAGAAAATGATAAAGTTGGGGAATTTAACAGAAAAAAAGCGGAAAAGTTAGGAATCCCAGTAGGCCCATTATATGCAAAACTTGCCGCGGGAGAGAAAGTAAAAGTTGAGGGAAAAACATTTACTCAAAAAGATGTGATGGATTATAGCAAAAAAAGAGAGGGAAGAAAAATAGTTATCGCTGCTGATACACGGCCTGTAAAAGAAACTATTGATGCAGCAAAAAAAGCCGAGCTATTAATTCACGAAGCGGCTTTTCTTGAAACACAAAAAGAAAAAGCAATAGAAACAAAGCACACAACAGCATTTGAGGCCGGGCAAATCGCAAAAAAGGCACAAGTAAAAAAGTTAGTGCTGTTCCATTTCAGCGCAAGAAATTCTGACGAAAAAGAAATACTCCAAGATGCAAAAAGGGGATTTGACAACGCAATTGTTGCAAAAGAGCTGGAAACAATAACAATTTAAAAAAAGCCAATTCTTATTTGCCATTTATTTTTTGTCAGCCATTAACCGAACTATCTCGGATTCAATCTGTATCATTTCTTTTTCTTTTTTTCCAACAAGTTTTTGAAATACATTTTCGGTTATCTGTCTCTTCATTAATTTTACTTCAAGCAAACCAAGTTCAAAGCGAATAAGCTCTGACTCTTTAAGCAACTTTTCAATTTTTGACTTTTTCAACCCAGTGGGCTTATTAAGTTTTTCAAGTAAAGCACTTAATTTTTCTTTAATGGAAATGTCTTCCTTTTTCCTTAACCCGTACAAATCAAGTTCTTTTTCAGTGATTTCTGATTCTAACTCGTCCAATAATGAATCAAAAACATCTTTCTTTATTTTACCGCGAAGAAACTTACGCTCGGCAATTTTCAATTTTTCTTTTTCAGCGGCCAAATCGCTTTCCAAAACAAAAGCTCTTGCTTCATAATTATCTTTTCCAAAAATAAAGAAAAATACTAAAAAAAGAACTACTACAATTAGCACTAAGAAAAATACTTCAATCATGAAACAAACTAACGCAAACGCGAATATATTCTTTTCTATAACGCTTTTTTGAAAACTTATTTCATAACAGCAAGGTATAACTCGTTTACTTTGCCCCAGTTAATAATGTTAAAAAACGCTTCAATGTAATCAGCTCTTTTATTTTGATATCTTAAATAATAAGCGTGCTCCCACACATCAATACACAACAAAGGAACTTTTCCAACACTAATAGGAGTGTCCTGATTAGCTGTCTTCATTAGTTCTAATTCTTTTTTTTCATTTAAAACAAGCCAAGCCCAGCCAGAACCAAATTGGGTTAAGGCCTCACTAGAAAACTGTTTTTTAAAAACGTCAAAAGAACCAAATTTCTTTATGATTGCGTCCACAACAAGACCTTTAGCAGGAACGTCTTTTTTCAACAAAGGCCAAAAAAAAGAATGATTATAATGACCCCCTCCATTATTCTTTATTGCTGATTTTACCGATTCAGGAAGGTCGTCAATATCTTTTAATAATTCTTCAACACTTTTCTCTTCAAGCGGAGTGGCTTTTACTGCAGCATTAAATTTGTCGACATAAGCTTGATGATGCTTATCGTGATGAATACGCATTGTTGCTTCATCAATAAAAGGCTCAAGCGAATTGTACGCATAAGCTAATTCTGGAAGAACATGAACCATAAAATCACCTAAATATGTATTCTATCTATAGGGTGTAAATAATTATATTGTTTTTGAGCGAGAGAGGAAATTTCAAAAAACTTCACACCCGAAAAAACAATTTCAGTGCTTAGGATCAAAATATTTTTGCAGCCAAGTCAAATCTTTTCGCTTCTGTCTCATCCCGAATTCAAATAGAACCAGGATTAAAACAATTGCTGCAATGATTATCAGCAACTCCCAAAACAAATCCATTAAAACCACTCCAAAAATAAATCACAAAATTAATCTAAGTAAAAATACCACCAAAATCAATCTAATTTAAATTTCTGCCCTGGCGACAAAATAACTGTTTCGGTTTTTAAAACACTTTCACCAATCCTTCGTTTAAAATCCTTAGGATCAAACTTTTTTTGCTCAAAAATATCATATTGCATAGGGATAACTATTCTCGGTTTTAAAATTTTTGTTGCACGAACAGCATCAACAACATCCATTGTGCGTGAACTAATTGGCAAAAGCGCAATATCTGAAGGAATTTTTTCAAAAGAGTCGTGAAGCGAAGTTACACCAGCATGATAGATTTTTTTGCCAGTCATCTCAACTAAATAACCTAAAGGATAGAAACTTTTTGGAAAATGCGCAGTTGTTGATTTTACTTTTACTCCGCGCAAATTTACTTCCCCGTTTGAATAAATTGTTGCTTTTTGAGTCCTTGGAATATTTAGTTTTTGCAAAACCACATCATGCCCAACAACAATTGAATTATCTCTCAAAGCAATTTCCTGAACAGCGGTTTTATCAAAGTGCTCAGCTGTTTCATTCGTAATAAGAATTAAAGAAATTTTTTTCAAATTAGATGGTTTTGTAGGAATCTTTGCCTGTTTTTTCATATCAGTTTTTGAAGAATCAAAAACAGGGTCAATAAGAATGGTCGAATTAGCATCTTTCAGTTGAAAAAAGGAATGACCAAAATACTGAAGCTCAACCATTATAGTAGTATATATCCCAAAGGATTTAAAGCTATCTTGAAAAAAACAAAACGACCCCATTATTTCGTCAAAAACAAAACTTTTCCTTAAAGAAAAGGATTAATAATATAATAAATGGTTATATGTTATGCAAATAAAAAAACTAATGATAATTGCGATGCTTTTATTGATTCTTGTGCCAATGGCTTTTTCTGAAAGCTACTCAATAACAAAACACTCAATAAATTTGGAAATTAGCTCGGAAGGAGAAGCAAAAATAGTTGAAAAGTTTTACCTTTTTTTCCCGACAGAAACTGACAAAATAGCTTTTCGAGACAAAAGCACTTCAATAGGCTCTGATTTTGAAGGGTGGAAAAAATACAACTCAAGATTTGCACCAAGCATTGGTTCTGAGAACACGACGAATGGAAAAATTTCTTACAACGAAGGAGTAGAAAGTTATTTAGAAATAAGTTACGAACTACCCGAACCTTTAATGGCTAAAGGAAAAGAAACCGCAATGGTCATAGAATATTCAATTAAGGCAAACTATTTGAATAATTATTACCAATCAGGAATATGGATAATTCCTGATAACACAGTAATGACAATAGAACTTCCACCAGGAGCGGATGTTAAAGAAAGCATTGAACCCCCCTCACTAATAACTCTCCAAGGGTCAAGAAAAGTAATTACCTGGGAAGGATACAAAAGTGCGAATAGATTAACAGTAAATTATATTTTGTGGAAAAAAGTCGCTCCTGTAATAGATATTTCCTCACTTTTAACTTTATTATTCAAAACAACGCAAGGCCAAATAGCAATTTTAATTTCTGCAATAATAGTTGTAATAATTCTTTGGAAAAAGAAATTTATTACTGACCGAATTGAAAGATTTGTTGAAGAAAACACAAAAATTGAAGAGGATTAAAAACAAAAATAATTATCCAAAAAGAGTTGTTTGTTTAACGAAAGTTTTTTCCGAAATAATTTTCTTTTCAAGCTCTTTTGATTTTTTTGATAATTCCTCGGCTTTTTTCTCTTTTTTCCCACCGAGCAAAAACATTATCTCATTTTCTTCCAAATCAAAACCAAGAACTAAGTGCTCAGCTTTATCTGACTGCATAAGTAAAGCAATAAGCCACAAATCTTTCATTACTTGAGAAGAAGAGCAATGAATCTTTTTTGCTATCTTTTTAGCAACACTTTTTCTAACAGCACGAGAACCCGTGCTAGCTGACAAAGAAGATAACAATGAAGGAAATTGTAAAGGAATAAAAGAGTGATAATCCTTTGAGCGAGACAGGCCAACCGCTGTTGTTGACAAAAACGAAGAGTAACGCAAAAACGAGTAATTCTGTCTGTTAAAAATTCTTCCGTTAAATATATCAGCACGACTTAATTTTTCAAAAGCGTTAGCTGTGTCAGTAGAATCAAATTGCCGAGGAATATTTTCCTCAATCCAACGAGTAAGTAATTCTGTTGGAACTTCACTTGAATAAACCATTTGATTAATTTCCTTCAAATCATGGCCGCGAAATATCTTTGTTAGAACAGTAAAAACTTTTTCTTTACGCTGACGTTGGTCAATTAATTTAACTTCGCTCAAAATTATGTTAGGGGAGAGGGATTGCAAATCAAGAAGAGCGCTTCTCATGTCCCCCGCGCAATTCTTTGCCAGTTCTTTAATTGCTTCATCCTCAAACCCAATACTTTCCTTTGCGCAAATCTCTCTCAATCTTTTTGCAATGCTAAAGTAATTTATTTTCTTAAACTCTTTTAACTCACAAATACTTCTAAAAGGCAACAATTTTTTATCACCATACAAATCATTCGCGGTTAAAATAACAGGGTTGTTTGATTCTTTAACTATTGAAGCAAGAGCGGACGCGCCCCCCCTATCTTGGGATTGCAAACAATCAATCTCATCAAGTAATAATAAACGTAAACCCCCAAATAAAGAAGAATTACCTGCCGCCGCACCAGCAAATTTTTCAATAGACCCCTTATCACGCAAATCGGAAGCATTAGATTCATACAATTGCCACTTCATTTCTTTCGCAAGAAGAAGCGCTAAACACGTTTTGCCTACCCCGCTATAACCAAACAAGAAAAGAGGCCTTTGTTTTTTTCCTTGAGCCCACTTATTAGCCCAGTCTCGCGCAAAATCAGCAATTTCCACATTGCCTATAAATTCATCAAAAGTCTGGGGAAAATATTTGTCGGTAAAAAGATCTGTTGCCATAACTAAAAACTCTTTGTGCGAAAGAATTAAAATCCCTGCAAGCGGTATTTTATTAAACAAATAAAACCAGTGTTTTTATGAGACAAAACAAAATATCAAGAAGAAGCTTCATTAAAAAAAGCGGGACGGCTTTAGCTGGATTAGGGCTATTAGGGACGCGTAAAATCACGGCACAAGAAAAAAGTACTGAACTAAACGCAATTTCCACAAGAGGCACAAGCGCAATGAGAGTTATTGAAAGTTACCCTGAAGTAAACAAAAAAGAAGTGTCCTTGTATAAATTAAGAGGCACAAGCGGGATACTAATTGACGGAATGGTTGAAAGAACCACACACAACACTACAACAGAAACAGTTCATCCCGATTATGTAAAATCATTAGTGCATACACACGGGTTACTTACTGCAGAACCGACGGTGAGCGCTTCGCACAAGGTGAAAAGCCGAATGTATTTGTCGCCGCAAGATTTACGAGCATACTTTAGTCATTTGCGCCAAGGAACAATAACCAAACCAATTGTTTTACACCTAGCAACTATTAACGAACACGGAAAAGTAATTGGATACACAAGCGTGCTTTTTGGGAAAAAATTTCTAATAAACTATTACAAATCTGATCCCCAATTAATAAGAGTAGCTGAACGGTTATGCAATACACTTCCTGAAGAAGTAAAAACCAATAGTGGAGTGGATAAGTATAATGCTCTCCTCTTAGAACTAAAAAATCACGGAGCTATTTTCAAAGTTACACCAGCCGCAGGATATATTTATAGAAACCAATCTTTTGAAAAAAAATAATCCTAAACAAAATCATTTAAAAAATCACCCGAACAAAATGTGTTTATGCAAATAGGGATTGTTGGAAAACCTTCTTCGGGAAAAAGCACTTTTTTTAGCGCAGCAACACTAATTGATGTCGGAATTGCCGCCTACCCTTTTACAACAATTGAGCCAAACAAAGGAATAGGATTTGTTAGAGTTGAGGACGCTGGAAAGTTTTTTGGGGTAGTAAGTAACCCAAAACATGGATTTTTGGTCGAAACAGAAAAAGGACCCATAAGATATGTCCCTGTCGAATTAATTGATGTTGCAGGACTTGTCCCAGGAGCAAATGAAGGAAAGGGTCTTGGAAACAAATTCTTAAATGACCTTTCGCAGGCAGATGCGTTAATTCATGTAGTTGATGCTTCTGGAAGCACTGATGCTGAAGGAAAAAATATCCCTGAAGGGACACACGACCCTGTTGAAGATATAAAATTTTTGGAAAACGAAATAGAATTATGGTTCTTGAAGATAATTGAAAATAATTGGGCAAAATTTTCTAGAAGCACAGAAAAAGATTTTTCAAAAAAAGCGCAGCAAATGGCGCAAAGCCTTTCAGGAGTAAAAATACTCTTGCACCACATAGAGAAAGCCGTGAGACAGTTAAAACTTGAAGAAAAATTACTCGGGCAATGGACTGAGGAGGATAAAAAACAATTCGCGCATTTTTGCAGAAAGTTAAGTAAACCAATAGTGATAGCGGCAAATAAATGCGATTTGCCTTCGGGAGAAAAAAATGTTAAAAAAATGAAAGAAGCATTTCCAGAAATGCACATCATTCCGTGTTCGGCAGCGGCAGAACTTTCATTACGCAAAGCAACAAAAGCAAATATATTGAAATACTATCCAGGACAAGAGAGTTTTGAAATTGTTGGGGAGATAAACGAAAAACAAAAAACAGGACTTGAAACAATAAGAAAAAATGTTCTCGAAAAATTTGGAAGCACTGGAGTGCAGGACTGCTTGGACAAAACAATTTTTGAAGTGCTGGGCTATTTTCCAGTATTTCCCGGCGGAACAAAAGGACTAACTGACGCACAAGGAAATATTATCCCTGACTGTTTTTTGATGCCGCCAAAATCAACAGCGCTTGATTTTGCTTTTACTTTACACACGGATATGGGCGAAGGATTTATTCGCGCAATAGATGTTAAAACAAAACAAATAATAGGAAAAGAACACGCGCTAAAGACAGGCGACGTTATTGAACTAATTTTTAACAAACGCTAAACCATTACGCCACTAAATTAATTTATAACTCTAAAAGAAAACAATTTAAACACTTTTTTTGTAATTATGATAATAAAGGAGGTAATAAACTTGGTTGATGCAAAAGCACAAGGATTCTATAAAGAATTTATGGATTTCTTAAACGAGTATAAGGTAATTGGATTAGCTATTGCTTTCATTATGGGTATAGCTGCAACAACACTGATAAAATCACTTGTTGACAATATCATAATGCCGTTAGTTTCTCCATTAATTCCAGGAGGAGCATGGAAAACAGCAACACTAGCTCTAGGCCCGGCTATTTTAGGGATAGGGGCATTTGCAGGAGATTTGATAAATTTCATAATCTTAGCACTAGTGGTTTTCTTAATAGCTAAAATGATACTAAAAGAAGAAAAAGTAACTAAAAAATAAAATAAAGAATGAAATTTTAAAGTGGTGCGGAAAAAGCCCCGCACTATCTATTTTTTTAAATTAGAAAATTATTTTCCTTCAAGAATATCAGAAACTGATTTTGGTTTTTCTTCAACAGTAGTTACTGTAGTTACTTCTTTTGTTAATGGAGAGGCTTGAGCGCCTGAAGCATTTTTTGTTTCAAATTTGGTTTCTGTTCGAGTTTCAGTTCTCAAAGTTTTTTCTCTATCTTCTCTTTTAATCTCAGCAACAATTTTCTTTATTGCTTCTTCTTTTCCGCCAAGTCTTTTTAGTGTATAAAAATAAGCGTTAATTATTTGATCCAAATCAAGTTGTCTTTTGAAACCAAGTCTTGCGATTTCTTCAAAATACAAATGAACTATCTTTAAAGCAACTTCATCATCTTTCATAAAAACACCTCACTTCTTCATCCCTGTTTCTCTTAACGATTTATCAACTTCATAAGAAGTTTCTTTTCGTTTAACCCTTGCTAAAGCATAAAAGTATGCGTTAATTATTTCGTCCAAAGAAAGCTGTTTCTTCATTCCAAAGCGAGCAACTTCTGAAAAATATGTTTGAATAACTCTAAAAGCAATAGCTTCATCATCAACACCCGAACTAGACGAACTTGAAACTGATTTAGTACTTAAAGAAGAAATCATTTCGTGTAAAGTCGCAGCATCAATTCCAGTCCCGCGCTCAACAACGCGTGTAACCACTTTCTGCGGAGCTGATTTTGTCCTATACTTTATTTTAGTAACAACTTTAGGTTTTGATCTAACCCTAACCTTTTTTACAACAACTTTAGGTTTTGAATTTACTCTTTTAACCTTAACAACAGTTTTTGTTCTTGTCCTATATTTTATTTTGGGTTTAGATTCAATAGTTCTTGTACGATACTTAATTTTTGGTTTTGAAGTAATAGTTCTAGTTCTGTATTTAATTGTGGGCTTAGAAGTAATTGTTCTGGTCCTATACTTTATTTTAGGCTTAGAAGTAATAGTTCTAGTTCTGTACTTGATCGTGGGTTTTGATTTAATTGTTCTTGTCCGAACAACTGTTTTTGTAATAGTTTTAGTAGAACCTTTTTTACCTAACTTTCCTGCTTTTGCCAGCTTCCAAAGAGCAACTGACTGCTTCCATGTTTTTCCAAGACGCATCTGGCTACCAATAAATTGATTATAAGCACTCGGTCTTCTTTTGTTTCTTGATTCAAGAGATTTATATCTATTCCACTGCTTTACAGCCTGCAAAAAAGTCAAACCAGATCTAATTTGTTTTCTAATAAAAATATTATACTCAGAAACGTGACTTGTGTTAAATTTCTTTTTCTTTTTTAACATGTTGATGTCTGACTTAAGTTTTTCAATTTCGGAGGACTGCTCAACATTAGTTTTCTTCTGCTTTTTCATCTCAATTGACTGTTTAACGTTGGTTTTCTTCTGCTTACTTAACTCCTTTCTCAGAACTTTTTTAGCAGCAGTAATCTTTTTGTCAACTGTTTTTGCTTCAACCATTACCAAACACTATATAAAATAGCTCAAAAAGAATATATAAAACCTTTCGGTAACTCGAATAAGTGAATAAGAGACCTTTTTAAAGAAAACTGGTCAAAACGCCAATTTAGCACCAAAAAAGGGCTTTTCTTCAAAAATTAGCTTTTAGGGAGAAATTAGCTACTTTTTTGAAATAACCCTAGTAGAGCCCTTCCCTTTAGTTACCCTTTCAGCAGAAATGAGCTTTTTTTCTTCTAAAAACTGAACCGCCTGACGAATTGTACGCTCTGCAAATCTTCTCTTTAAAGAGAGGTAAAGCGCGGTAGATTCAATCTTTTCTTTCTTTTCTAAAATGTCAAGAACTGCTTTTTCTTGTTCAGAAAGATTTTGAGACAACTCTACTTTAATGGGTTTTTCCTGCTGAAAAGCCGCGCGAACATGCTTCACTAAAACCTTTTTTGAATTTTCTTTCTCCGCAAGCCTTGCTGATTTTAATAAAACATCAATAGCTACTCTTGCATCTCCTCCGCTTTTTGAGGCATGAGCTGCACACAAACCAACAACATCACTATCAATTGAATTTGGAAAAAAAGCGTACTTAGCCCTTTCACTTAAAATATCTTTTAATTCAACATGGGTGTAAGACTCAAAACTAATTGTTGATGCTTGTAGTGAGCTTCTCACCCTGTCATCAACATTTGAAAGAAAAAAATTATCGTTTGAAATAAAAACTAACCCAATAGCTAATTTGAACTGTTCAGGCAATCTTGACAAGTCATATAATAACTTTTTTGAGTCCTCATTTTTCAATAACTGCTCAGCTTCATCAAAAACAATTATTGGAACAATTTTTTTGTTCCGAAGCAACGCAACAAATCTGTCAAAAACCTCTTCAGTACTTAATCCTCTTTCAGGAACAGGGTAACCAAAAAAGTTTGTGAGCTTGGCCAAAATAGAGTGCCTTGAGGAATACTCAAAACAATTAATATAAACTCCTTTAGCGCGGTCAGAAAACTCTTCCAATTCACTAAGAACAAATTTTAATGTAACTGTCTTTCCTGTACCCGGTTTTCCGCAAGCAAAAACATTAGTTGGTTTTTTTCCTTGTGAAGCTGGCTTTAGGCAAAAAACCATTTCGCCAATTTCCTCATCACGAAAAGGAAGTCTTTCAGGAACAAAATCCTGATACAAAAAGCGCTCATCCTTCAA
>CAZPWC010000025.1:0-12242 GCA_964590155.1 uncultured archaeon | reverse complement strand
GCGTGTACGGCAACTAGTTATGTGATTGGTTCTCTTCATGGTCGGCACAACACTCTCAAAGTGTTTAAATACTCCTTAAACAGGATTTATTATTAGTGATATTTTTATGAGTGATGATAAATTAGTTATTTTTGAAGACAAAAAGATTAGACGAACTTTGTTTAATGAAGAATGGTGGTATTGTGCTAATGATATTATTATTGCACTTACTGACTCAACTGACCCAAACGGCTACTTGAAGGACATGAGAAGAAGAGATGAAGGGTTTGCCCAAGGATGGGGGCAAATTGCCACCCCCCTTTTAATTGACACTATTGGCGGAAAACAACAACTCAACTGCGTCTCTGCAAAAGGAGCCTTTAGATTAATACAATCAGTACCCTCAAAAAAGGCAGAACCCTTCAAACAGTGGCTAGCGCAACTTGGACACGAAAGACTCCAAGAAATAGAGAACCCAGAACTAGCACAAAACAGAGCAAAAGGATATTATGAAATAAAAGGTTATCCAAAAGAATGGATAGATAAAAGACTACGAGGAATAGCGATAAGACAAGAACTAACAGATGAATGGAAAAACAGAGGAGCAAATCAAGAAACAGATTTTGCGATTTTAACAAACGAAATAAGCAAAGCAACTTTTGGAAAAACTGTGCAAGAATACAAAGAATTTAAAGAAGTTCCCAAGAAGAACCAGAACCTTCGCGACCACATGAACGACCTAGAACTAATATTTACAATGCTTGGAGAAAAAGCAACCACAGAAATAACAAAAACAAGAGACGCAAAACAAATGCCCCAACTAAAAAGCTCTGCAAAAAGAGGAGGAGAAATAGCAGGCAACGCAAAAAAAGAACTAGAAACAGAAACTAAAAAAAGCGTGACAACAAAACAAAACTACCTACACCTAGCAGAAAAGAAAAAACTTACACAAGAAAAAAAATAGAAAAAAGGATACGTACAACTTGTACGCACCCTTCAATAATTAGTTAACTTACTTCTTCGCTTTTGCTTGTTTTTCTTTTATCGCAGCGTGAGCCGCAGCTAGTCTTGCGATTGGTACTCTGTAAGGTGAGCATGAAACGTTACTTAATCCAATTCTGTGGCAGAACTCAACTGAAGCTGGATCTCCGCCGTGTTCTCCGCAAATACCAATATCGATTTGGGGATTAACTCCGCGAGCAAGTTTCACTGCGTGCTGCATTAAAAGTCCAACCCCTAATTGGTCGATTGATTGGAAAGGATCCCTATCAAAAATACCTTTCTCAACATACTTTCCAAGGAACTTTCCAGCATCATCCCTAGAAAATCCGCAAGTCATTTGAGTTAAATCATTAGTACCAAATGACATGAATTGAGCATCCTTAGCTAAAACATCTGCAGTCAGGGCAGCTCTTGGAACTTCAATCATTGTTCCAATAGTGTAATGAATTTTTCCCTCAGCATTAGTTTCCTTAGCTATTCTCTTAGTTAATTCAGCTAGAGGCAAGTACTCCTTAATGTTACCAACAATTGGAACCTCTATTTCAGGAAGAGCTTTTACTCCTTTAGCAGAAACATTTAGAGCTGCGGTAAAAATTGCTCTAACCTGCATCTCCATTATTTCAGGATAAACAACAGCCAATCTGCATCCTCTAAATCCAAGCATTGGATTGAATTCGTGAAGAGAAGTTATTGTTTCCTCAATTTCTTTAGGAGTAGTGTTTAGTTCTTTAGCTAGTTCCTCGATTTCTTTTACTTGTTCAGCTTTAGGCAAGAACTCGTGCAAAGGAGGATCAAGCATTCTAATAATAACTGGTAAACCGTCCATTGCTGTAAAAATTCCTTCAAAGTCCTCTACTTGGAAGGGTTCAATTTTTGCTAAAGCTTTTTTTCTACCAGCTAAATCTTTAGCTAAAATCATTTCACGAACTGCTTTGATTCTTGTTGCTTCAAAAAACATGTGTTCTGTTCTAACAAGTCCAATTCCTTCAGCACCAAATTCACGAGCAATTTTTGCATCCTTTGGAGTGTCAGCGTTAGTTCTTATCTTTAGTGTTCTAAATTCATCAGCCCACTTCATTAAAGTACCAAAGTCTCCGGAAAGAGTTGGTTCAACAACAGGAACAGCGCCAATAATTACATGACCTGTACTTCCATTTAGAGAAATAACATCTCCTTCTTTAACAACAGTTCCTTTAACAGTAAAGTGTTTTCCTTTCTCATCCATTGTTATTTCATCACAACCAGAAACACAACACTTACCCATTCCGCGAGCAACAACAGCAGCGTGAGAAGTCATTCCCCCACGAGCGGTTAATATTCCAACAGCGGAGTGCATTCCTTCAATATCTTCAGGAGAAGTTTCAAGTCTAGCTAAAATAACTTTTTCTCCCTTCTCTGCCCACATTTTTGCGTCCTCAGCATTGAAAACAACTTTTCCAACAGCAGCACCAGGAGAAGCAGGCAACCCTTCTGTTATTGCTTCATATTTGTGCTTAGGATCAAATTGTTTATGCAATAATTGATCTAGTGCTGAAGGTTCTACTCTAAGAACAGCTTCTTCTTTTGAGATTAATTTTTCTTCAACCATATCAACTGCAATTTTTACTGCAGCGTGAGCGGTTCTCTTACCATTTCTTGTTTGCAACATGTACAATTTTTCGTGTTCAATAGTGAACTCAAAATCCTGCATATCTTTGTAAGAATGCTCCAACTTATTTCTTATTTCTACAAGCTCTGCATAAATTTTTGGCAAAACTTTGTCTAATTCTTCAACTTTTCTTGGAGTTCTAATTCCTGCAACAACATCTTCTCCTTGAGCGTTCATTAAGAACTCTCCGTAAAATTTGTTTTCTCCAGTAGCCGGGTTTCTAGTGAAGGCAACTCCTGTTCCACTATCTTCACCCATATTTCCGAAAACCATTTCTTGTACATTAACAGCAGTACCCCAATCTGAAGGCACGTGATTTAACCTTCGATAAACAATTGCTCTATCATTCATCCATGAACGAAAAACAGCATCTCTTGATCTTTTCAATTGTTCAACAGGATCTTGTGGAAAGTCTTCCCCAGTTTCTTTTTTATACAAAACCTTGTACTTTTCAACTAATTCTTTCAACATTTCTGTAGTCATTTCTGTATCAAGTTTTATTTTGTTCGCGTGTTTGATTTCATCCATGATGTGTTCGAACTTCATTCGATCAACTTCCATCACAACGTCACCAAACATTGTAATGAATCTTCTAAAAGAATCATAAGCAAATCTTTCGTTTTTTGATTCTGTTGCAAGAGTCTTAACAACAACATCATTTAAACCTAAATTCAAAATAGTGTCCATCATTCCAGGCATTGATGCAGGAGCACCTGAACGAACACTAACAAGCAATGGTTTTTTTGCATCATTAAATTTTTTTCCTGTCTTGTGCTCTAATTTCTTAATAGCTTCCATCATTTGTTCGTCAACTTCGGGAACATGTTTTCTTCCATTAGTGTAATACGCTTTACAAACCTCTGTAGTAATAATGAATCCGTAAGGGACAGGCAAACCAATTTTTGTCATATCCGCTAAATTAGCTCCTTTTCCACCAAGAAGCATCTTCATTGATTTATCTCCTTCTTCAAACATATGAACGTATTTCTCTTTAGACATCTTTAATTCCCCCAAAAAACATGGAATAGGCTCAAAAAAAAGCCGTCAACTCACCAGTTCAATTATAAAGATTGAACAAAAAAAGGTTAATAAATGTAAGGGAGAAGTTGACAAATACAACTGCAAAGCCTGTGTCATCGCAGAGCGATGACAACCCCATACGCCCGGTGGGCCGGGCAAAAAAAGGTTAATAAATGTAAGGGAGAAGTTGACAAATAACGCAAACTTAATTAACAACTCAAGCTGTAATACTTTTATGCAAATCCCCTCAGCGAGAGTAAGAAGGATTACAAAAGACGAGTTGCTCGGAGAAAGTAAATCAACTTGCGGAAGGATCGGAATGGTGGTAAAAAGACCTTTTTTTGAATATGGGCCAGATAGAATTGCTAGAACTATTAGTAATTACAGAATAGCTATTAAAAATGCAGGGTACTCTTGGAGAGGAAGATACCCTCTTTTGAATTCTTTTTTAGCCGCACATAAAGACAAAATAAGAGTATTTGCTGATGTGGGCGCGGGAAATATTAAAGGAGCACCAACAACAATTGAAGCAAGAGACATATTAGGGCCAAAAGCAAAGATTTATGCGGTTGACCGAAAACTCACTAAAAGTGATTTTACTTTAAGCTGGAAAGGGGTACAACAATTAAAGCACCGCATAACAAGAGCCCCCCTTCCTTTTGAGTGCGACGCTATAAGATTTGCTAATGTATCAGAGTACATGACTAGAGAAGATGTAGAAAAATCACTTGACAACATTTGGCACAGTTTAAAACCGCACGGATTTTTATTAAGCGCAGGACCACAAGACATTGCCCAAAATTCCGGCGGCAGTCTCCATAATGAAGCAGTTCTAATAAAAGTTAGAAAAACAAAAAAGTGCCCGCACGGATTTGTGCAATTACATCTAGAAAATGATTCGACAAGACACCGGACAAAAAACCAGTAAAAGAAAGAGAAAGAAACTGAAAATATGCTAAATACTCATCAAAGCAACAAGAAAGGTTTAAAATAACTTGTGTATTACAATGTAATACATGAGCGAGAGCATTTTAACTGTAAGAATTGAAAAACCATTAATCAAAGTAATGGAAAGCGATATGAAGGAATTTCATTACTCAACAAAATCGGATTTTTTAAGGGAAGCGATAAGAGAAAAACATTTGAAACTAGATGAAGTGCGGAGAAAAAACGAAGCATGGGACAAATTGCTCGCATTAAGAGGAAAATTTAAAGGAAAACAAAAAAGTGAAGAAGAGTACAGAAGACTAAGGAAAGAAGTCGGAGAAAACTTTATGAAAAAACTTGAAGAAAGATTTGGAATAACACCACCTAGTCAAAACGAACATCTTCAGGGCGCAAAGAAGTAACTATTTTAGTTAACTTCTCGAAATGCTTGTCGCGAGTAATAACAATAGCGTTATTGTCCCGCGCAACAATTGCATGCAAAACATCAACAAAATGAACTTTTGAAATATTTCGCACCACTAACCTAACCTCAATAGTTTCTTCTTTGGTATAATCAACAAAGACAAGCAAATCCAGAAAAGGTTCTAAAAGAGAATTAATTTCTTCTTTAGAAAAATAAGTCTTTAATTCATCAAAAACCAATTCAGAAAACAAAACCTTGTAATCATTCTCGCGGCACTTTTTCAAAAACTGAAAAGCGTATTCCCCTAAATAAGAAAAACCGCTTTTTCTGTCCTCAAGCAAATCCCTCCAAATACAAGTATCTAAATAAAACCTTTTTTTCATGAAAGAAAAACAAAAGCTCTGGAATATAAACTTTGACAAGATTACGGCAAAAAACGAAGCTAAAAATGATAAGCAAAAACTTATCCAAAAAGCAATAAATACTATTAGGACACTACTATTTACATGAGACAAAGGGCAAGGACATTAAAAGTGTTAAGAAATATGCGCGCAAGAGAAAAAGGCGCTAATATAGAAAAAGCGGTAAGTGAAGTGCTGGCAGAAAGAGCTGCAGTAAGACTAAAAGGAAAAACTTATTTAACTGCAAAAGATACTGATGCGAGAAGATCTGTTGTTAAAGCATTTATTCCAACAAGAGCTGATCAATTAGTTGCAGTTGCAAGAAGAGTCACAACAAGAACATTTGCCCCTAAAAAAAGAAGGTTAGCAGAAAAAATGTTTGGAGAGAAAGGACAATTTGTTATGACTGTTGTACATCCAGAACTCTTAGCATCAGCACAACAAATAAAACACGCAATAAAACAAGCAGGAGCACAAGTAATTTTATCAAAAATACTAATGGTTGATAGAGCGACATTTCTGGAACTATACCCCCAATCATTTGACTATGCAAAAAGACACGAAAATTTTCCAATGTTTGCTGAAAATGTTCAAAGCGCTCCAAACCAAATGATAATAATTAAACTTAAAGAGACACACCAAACACATGACGAAAAAAACGCAGCACTATCAATTTTAAAAAGATCCTTGAGGGAAAAGTTTGCACAAGTTTTTATTGAAAGACACGGACTTCGCGGAAAATTAGATCAGACAGGAAGAAACTTTGACCCAAGCGGATTTTTGCAAGCAGAACAAAGAAGACTGGAAAAAATACAAGCACAATACTCAGGATTTCACATCCCTGACGCACAAATAATGGCAAGAAATGCAGAAATGCTTTTAACAAAAAAAGAACTTGAAAGAATATCTAAACAAATTTAGAAAGGAAAAAGTTATCCAAAAAAGAAATTAATTTGTTAATTTTATTTCTTTAAAATACGCCCCGCGTCTGCAAGAGTCTTTATTCTTAAAACAACTATTTCGCGGGTAATTCCCTTCTCTTCCGCCCAAGCTCTAAGAGCAGCATCTTGCTCAATCGCATCCTGCCAAGCATAAAGCACAGAAGTATTTCCTTTTAACCCAACAGCGTTTTTACAAATAGCAATAAGTTTTAAATCAACAGGGTGATCTCCTGCAGCAATGCCCCCAACCGCACCCCTACGCTTAACAGCAAGCAAGTAGTTTTTTCTATTCCTATTCTTCTCTTCAGCGGAAATAACTCTTTCATTACTCGAAGCCTTTCTTGCAGTTGGAGCCACTGTCTCTAATATTCTAGACGCGCGCAAAACAGCACTTCGAGCGGAAGCTGCAACTTGTTTACGGTCCTGCATCCAAGGAAATTGCCCTCCCTTACGCATGTAAGGATTTTCATTCCCCCTCTTAACAAAACCACCTTTTCCAGCCACAAAAAAACCTTTTACACCAAAGCATTAAAAACAAAAACATTAAAGAATAAATCCGTTATTTTTTCAAAATCAATCCTTCCCTTGCCAAAACACCTATTCGAATTGTAACATCATTTCGAGAAATCCCCTTACCAAAAGAAGAATTTTTTTCGCAAGCCGTAATCCACGCATAACGCACCTCATTTTTATTCCTTAAATCAGATCTTCCCTTACACAAACCAATAATCTTAGCATCCGCAGGGTGCCCATAAACAGGAGCAGTTGAAACTGCGAGTGCACGAGCTTTATCCCTTTTTGCGGACGCTACCCTCTCAGCTTTAGTTACACCTAGTCTGGATTTTGGAATAAACCCTTCAACTAAAGTTCGGGGCATTTTCAAAACCCCTCTCCTAGTTACTTCTTTTAAATCACCAAACGAATGACCCAAAACAGGCCCTCCATTAATAGCAAAACCAAATCGCTTTTGATGCCCCCCTCCACCAATTTTACTTCGCACCCTTCCAACAATTTTACCCATAAAAAAACCTTCACATAGAATCAAAACCGTGCATCTCTCTTGACCGCTCTTCAGCAACTCTATTTCTTTGATCATTTAATCTAGCTAACAAAGAAAGTTTTTCTCTCTTAGTAAGACCAGGATTAGTTTCAACAGTATGCATTTTGTTATCAATTTCCCTGAATTGACGCGCGTAATAATCAACATGTCTTCCTGTTATTGGACGAGCCATTTTTTTGTTTCCTATCAAATGTTTTCTCAAAAAATCACCCTTACAAATTATTTCCTTCCACCATCTTTTGGTTTAGAAACCTGCGCGCTTGGATTGCTATTCGATTTAGTCGAACCACCATTTTTTGTTTCCCTCGCAATTATATCTCTAATCATCTCATTCAAAACCGAAGCAGAATGACTTTCTTTAGCACGTCGTAAACGCAAAACCTTTTGTATGTTTGCAATAGTTCTATCCGATAAAGGAGGTTCATTCACCTTATGCCCGCGTCCACCCAAAAAACGAACACCAGTCTCAGGATGTCTTGAAGCGAAACTATTTTTAGGCATAACAAATAAACGCCACAGGGGTATAAAAAATTTGCTGACGGACAAAAAAAGGTTCAAGAAGATTTTTTTCTTCCAAAAACCCTTGAAAAAAAAGAAAAAATCGTTTTTTTAGCATATTGTTTCTTTGCTTCTTTGTGTCTTAACTTAGCAACCTCATTAACCAATTCCTCATAATCCAATTCGTTTTTTGGAGAAGAAAGAACTTTTTTTGTACGCCCCGAAACGGGGATTGAAGCATAATTAGAAACAACCCTTCTTGAAGAACGCCCTCCTTTTAGAGGATTCTTTGTTTCCTTCCTAGCACGAGCAATTCTATTTTGATTAAGACGCAATCGAAGAGCGGCCGCTTCTTTTCTTTGCCTAAGCACAAGATCATGAACATGCTCAAGAGAGGGATTTGAGCTGGCAGCTCCATGTTCAAATGTATCAATCCTCTCATTAAGGACTTTTTTATGAGCCCTCTTTAATGCACCTAATGGACCTCTCAAAAATAATCACATTAAATAAAAGGAGCCCAATATATAAAAAACCAACTATTAAACAAGAAACTAAGCATTAAACAAAAGGCTCTTCAAGAAAATAGAAACGCAAGAAAAAATTAATTAGTTAAATGACTTTTTGGAGAAAGAAATAAAAACAACACAGCCAAGCAAAAGCAACACAACTAAAAAATTATTATCATCAATATTTGCTTCTGTAGAACTTGGCGACTTAGTCAAATAAATAGTTTTACTGCAAACAACACACGGCTCATTAATTGTCAAAGTTACTCCAAGAATATCACTATTTCCAATAACAACTGTCCCCAAATCAATTGGGTTCCCCGCAGCAGAACAAAGCTTGCCAGAAAAAGAGCCCAACTCAGAATTCATAGTAAAAACTCTCACATCAGAATCATTATCATTTTTCCTACACTTAACACTTAACAAAAGCGAATCATTAACTTGAGAATCACTAAGTGAACCAGTTAATTGAATAATTGAATTATTAAAACCAGGTTCGTTAGGAATACAAGAACCAGAAATACAATTATAACCAGAAAGACAACTGCAAGAAATAATTCCGCCACAACCATTGTCAAAAGAACCACAGGAACTTGGATAATTAACAGCGCAAGTCAAAGGAACACACGGAGTTGTTGGGGGTAGAGGTGTTATTGGAATAGGAGGGTCACTTGGATCAGGAGTAATTATTACAGGATCAGCGGGTCTTGTGATAATAATTATTATTGGATTAGTAGGATCACTCGGGTTAGGGATAATTATTTGTATTGGCTCAGTAGGATCAACGGGAACAATAACTGTTGGAGGATAATCATCACTAGGATCTTCAGGTGTACCAGGATCAATAATAATTATAGGATTTTGTAAATCAATAGGCTCTTCAATTACAACATTAGGGGGACCAGGAAGCCAAGGAATAATTATTACTACGCCCCCGCCGCCACCGCCTCCGCCACCCCCAGTAACACAAGCAGGCCAAAATTCACTCACCCCTCCAATAGGGTGATATCTTTTCGAACCACAACTAGTTGTATCAGGACAACATTTTCCTAAAGCATCCCCAGCACTACTTTCGCCCATTATTGTTCCAGTAATTCTGTCAACAGTACAAGCAAGTTCTGGGGTTAAACCAACTGAACTACAACAGGTGTGCCCATCATAACTATAAGTAGCATTTGTTCCAACATCACTACAACAATTTTCTGGAGAAGGGAGTGTTCCAGGAACATAAATACCTGATGGACAAGATTCACAATAACTATCATCAACTTGTGCCTGCGAACCATCAATACAAACAGGACTTGAGTAATAACAATAACAATTCCAAATACAACCCGAACAACTATCATAACAATCATAACACCAAGAATCAGGTTCTACATCAAAATAATTTTGAGGAGGAGTACAACTGCTTTTGTCACTAAACTCGCACGGAACCATTAAATCGCAAGAATGTAATCCAGAACAATCATCCCAACTATAAGGAAAACCCCAACTATAAGAAAAAGCGTTTAGAGAAAAAAACAATACAAAAAAAGCAATTAACAAGTACTTCATGACACCAACTATAGAAAAAGAAATTACTACTATTAAATACTTTCTTGCGAAGAAAAGTTGCGAACCAAAGACCTTTTCTTTTAGCGCAAGAACCCTCTTTTAGAAAAAAGCATCCATAGAAAAAACTCATAAAAAAATAGCTTTCTTTTTTAGTGCATTGAACATTTCAAAGAAAGGTGAGAGAAGAAAAATCTGTTGATTTTTCTGAAGGTTTTTTCTATTCACGAAGCGAACACTCGCGTTGTGCTACAACGCGTTTCGCGACCAAACAAAACAAAGTTTTGTTGGTCCAATAAAGCTATGCTTTATTTGGAGCCTTTCTTAAAGGCTCATGCAGGGATACGGATTCGAACCGTAGAACGCACTAAGCGACAGGGTCCTAAACCCTGTGGGTTTGGCCACTCCCCAATCCCTGCAATAACAAAACTAATTCTGCGAAACTTTAAATACTATTCCTTTGGAAAAAAAAACCAATACCCCACAGTAACAGGAAAAAGTTCTATCACAATAGCGCTTAAGAAAGCATTAAATATTGGAAAATTCACTATATAATCGGGGTGTTGGTTCATGTCTTTGGCTAGATTAGAAAATGAGCTGATTAAGGTAAAAGGAGAACTGGGCAAAGTAAAAAATGTCAATACCAGTTTTGACAAAGTAATGTCAGAAATGAAGATACTAAAGGATAGAGCTGCGGCTAATCCTGAAACAAGACAGCAAATATCAAATGAAATAAAAAATAATGAAATAATTAATCTATTTTCAAGCATTGAAGAGGACTTGGAACAATTAAGGACACAAATGTCAAGTCAAACATTAAGAAAAGAAGAACTGCTTGATTTTATTGAATCAATAAGAACAAAAAAATCTATTATGTTCAATGAAACAACTAAAGCAATTGATTTTGCAGAAAAAACAGCTGAGGAACTTGAAAGCACGCACATATCAATCCGACCTGAATTTATTGGAACGGTTGACATGAGCGGAATGGCTTTACAATTAAAATTAGAAAAAACTGGTCCAAGTGTAATTGTTTCAAAAGAAAGACTTGGCGAAACACTAACTTATTTGTTAGCGAAAAAAGGACTACGAAATATGATACTTGATTACGGGAACGCGAGAATAACTTTCAAATCAAGTGTTGATGTTGTTCTTGAAGCTGAAAGCGGAACAATAAGAGATTTAACAAAAACTATTTAAAAAAAAGGAGAAACCAACACCCCTCTCCTTTTTATTTCTTTTTTAAAAAATATTTTGACTAATTTTTAGCATAATTTATTTTAGTCTTTCAAAAGAATTAAATCAAAAACGCACTTGCTGTTACACTTGAATCCCAAGAAAAGCGAGGACGTGTTTTAATCATCCAAATTTTTTCTGTGTTATCATCAATTACTAGAGCGAATCCTTTTTGTTTAGGCATTTCGGCAAACAACTTATCCAAATCAGTATTCATATAAGTTGGGCGAAGAGCAGCAACAGCCGTTATATCTGGCTGAGAAGTCATTCGATGAGAAATAAAAATGTCGCATTGAGAGATAGCATCTGAATGCATTTTTTCAGGTCTTTGAGTTGCAAGAATTAATCCTAATCCTGGTTGACGTCCAACGCGAACCCACTCAAGCAAAACAGGTAAAGCAATATTTTGCTCATCCTTAGGCATGAACATGTGTGCTTCATCAATCATTAACCACACAATAGGCATTTTTGAAGTTCTTTTGTTTTCCTTAATCAATCTTATTTCTTCTTCTTTTCTGTAAAGCATTCTTTGTTCAAATAATTTTTTCCCGATTAATGCAACAACAATATCTTTTACCCCTTCAGCACCAAGTGTTTGCCTATATGAAGAAACATCAACTACAGTAATTGCTCCAGGAAGAGCCAATTGTTCAATTTTTGTCCCTTCTTTTTCTATCAAACCCCATCCTTTAGCCATTTGAAATCTAGAAATAACTGCTTGTTTTACATCCGCACTTGATTCATCATCAACTCTTATCGCGGAAATTAAATCATCTATCCCATAAAAGGTCCCTATCTTTTCGCGCACAAGTTGAACAATTCTAGAAATTAGTACCCCTTCAGGAGTGGTCCAATTTAAATGAAACAAAGCCATCCATTCGGATTCTTCAAGTTCGGAACACTTCAAAGTAAATGCCCCATCAACAGGAATTTGTTTTTCTAAGTAAAAAGCTAATTGTCCTTTTGGGACAAGAACTTGCACATTTGTTTTTTCTGGTTTTAAGTCCCATGCTTCCAAATCTTTCGCATCTTTTCCACCAGCAGGT
>CAZPWC010000024.1:0-13639 GCA_964590155.1 uncultured archaeon | reverse complement strand
AAGAAGAACAAGTATTTGGTTACACAATAATTGATTCAATCAAAGTAATACTAGAGGTGCCTGTGCACGAATATATGATGCTTTATGGAAAAACACCAAACCGCGCTTTAGTATTTAGACATGTAGAAAATGGAAGAAGCCCCCTTATCGCGGTAAAAATAGGAAGATTCTCTACAGACATGAAACCAAGCGTCATAGTTTTGCACGGAACATTTAACGAACAAAGACCTGTTGATCCAATCGCAATAAAAATAGCTGAAAGTGAGAAAATTCCGCTAGTTACAACAAATATCCAAATTGAAGAACTCACAAAAGCACTAATGGAATTTGAAAAATAATTGCGTGAGACTAAATGCCTGAAAAGAAAGAAAGTTGGCTTTTCCCTCCACGACAAGTAATTCTAATTTCAACAACTGATTCCAAAAACAATTACAATGTCGCGCCCCACACTGAGTTCATAAAATTATATGACGACACCCATTTTATTATCGCGGTTGAAGACAAGCACGACACTTACAAAAATATAATTGAAACAAAAGAATTTGTAATAGGACTCCCCCCAATAACTATCGCAAAAGCAATTTCTATTTCAGCAAAACCATTTGAAAAAGGGACATCAGAATTTGAAAAAGCCAAGCTTACTCCGACAAAATCTGATAAAAGCAAAGCCCCTCTTATCAAAGAATGCCTCATAAACTATGAGTGCGAGCTAGAAAAAGAACTTGGAAAAGTGGGAACCGAAGCAATGATTGTTGGAAAAATAATAAAAATTCATTATGACCCAAAAATGATAACTACTGAAACAGAAACAAGACTAAATACAAACGCGGCAATGCACGTGTCCAAAGGACGTGTTTTTACTACAATAAATGGAAAAACGATTGACACAGAAATTAATTTTTTGGAAAAATAATCCAGAAAAAACTCATTTTCGTTTCACACAATAAGTAAATCTAAATTTGAAATGGCAATGGCCCCCTTCTTCCCCAATTATTTTTTTAGAGGAAGTAATGCGCACATTGTACAATTTTGCCATATATCTAGCTATTTTTACCGCAGCTTTTTTGCTTCCAATCCACAAATCATACCCTTGAGGAATCTCAATTATCTTTGATGTTCCGCTCAAAGAGTCAGAAACCCTTTCATTATCAAGCATTGTAATAGCCACATCAAACATCTCTTTCGCCAGCTCTTTTTTCTCAGCACGCAACTGCAAAATAGCTTCACGATAATTTGCATTTAACTTCATACAAGAATCGCAAGTTACAGGCCTTACAGAAAAGTTATACACTTTTTCCTGCTCAACCAAAGCATCATCCAAAAAACCTTCAACTTTAACTGATGTTTGGAAACGCAATTGTTCCATTTGCTCGGTTTCAACAAATATTTTTGCTTTCCCCAACTCGTGATCTAATTTGACTTTCTTTTTTATTCCATCAGAAATAGTTTGCTCTGACAACAAAAACCACTTCCCTGAAGAAAGGAATTTGCCGCAATGCTTACACACCCCAAAAGAAGGAATCTTTAGCTCGAACAAAGTTTTCTTTTTTAGCACACACTCAGCGCAAATACCCGAAATAAGAGCACTAGTTTCTTTTCCACACTTTGCACAAAACTTTTTGAAAGACATAAAAAAAACACTGCAAACCAAAATAAATAGTTAATGAATTAGTAAAAACTATTTTAACCAATACAAAAACACTGAGTTTAGTCAAATTCCACTTTTTTGCCAGTCTCAAGGATTGTTGTGTCCAAACCCAAGTCAGACTCAATTTTTTTCTTAAAAGAACTTATTACAGGTTTATCCCCGTGAACTAAAAAAACCTTTTTAGGAGACCATCTTTTTAACGCACCAATCATTTCATCCTGTGAAGGGTGGGCAGAAAAATTAAATTTTTCAAATTTGCAACCAGGTTTTATTATCTGACCATTTTTTCCAAAAGGGACTTTTCCTTCCTCAACAAGCATTCTTCCAGGAGTACCGTCAGCTTGGTAAGAAGTTAAATGAATCTTGCTCCTCTGATCATTAATTAATTTTTCAAGATAACCTATAACAGGACCTCCTTTCATCATCCCTGAAGTCGTTACAATAATTGAAGGTTTTTTCAAAGCTTTTTTTCTACCAGCGTCCCCTCTAACCCAAATAGCATCATTAAGTCCTTTTTTGAGTTGTTTCGGTTCTTTAATCAAATCAGCATGTCTTAGGTAAATCTCCGAAATTTGTTTACCCATCCCATCAAGATAAATGTCGGCATTAATATTGTAATTTGATAAAACATCAACTATTTCTTGACTTCTCCCAACAGCCAAAACAGGAACAATTGCCCAACCATTATGGTTAATTGTTTCCTGAACTGATTCGCAAAAAGCTTTCTCAACTTCTTTTCGATTAGGGTGTGGTCTGTCACCATAAGTTGACTCAATCATAACATAATCAATTTTTCCAGTATTCATATCACAACCCTTGTGCAACCTGGTTTCTTCAACTTTAAAATCGCCAGTATACAAAAAAGAATTATCTTTGTAAGTTATTTTTGACAATGACGAGCCAAGAATATGCCCCCCATCAAAAAATTCCAAAGAAACATCTTTTGTCAAATGAAGCTCTTTATTGTAAGGAGCAACAAAATTATATCTATGCGTTCGTTCAATTTCTGCTTTAGTGTACTTAGGAGCCATCCCTTCGAACTCAGCTATCTTTATTGAATCTTTCCACAAAATATCAGAAATTTCGAGTGTTGGTTGAGTCATAAAGCTCAAACACTCAGAGTTCTTGTAAAAATAAGGCAATAATCCGGAGTGATCAAGGTGAGCATGTGATAAAATAACTGCCCTAACATGCTCTGTTATTTCTAAAGGATACTCAACGGATTCAGAACTAAGTTTTATCCCATAATCAAGTAAGAACTTTTCTCCAAAATCAAGAACAAAAGCACTTCTGCCAACTTCCTGACAACCCCCATGACCGGTCAAACTATACATAAAACAACCTTTATAAAAAAGATACAAAACCTTTCCTTTCTAAGAATAAGTAATGCAGAGACCTTTATATTATTTCCCATAACTCGGTTTTTTAAAACTCTTTGTTTGAGAAGATAATTGAAACAATAAAAGGCAAAACCAAGCAAAAAAATACTACTGCCAAAACAAAGCGCACAATTTCGCCAAAAGACAAAATGCTACTGATTGCAAGGTAATTCACGACAAAAATAACTCCTGCAAAAAATGCGCTAACAAACAAAAAATGTTTTAATTTAAAAGCAAACACTTTGTAAAACAAAATTGTTTCGAAAAACAGAAATAATGACAAAAAGATCATTAATAATTCGGTTGAATAGAGAAGCATCCCTTCAAAGAACGCGAACAAGTTTCCTAAGACCGCAATAAGGGCAATGTAAGGACTAATCTTTTCTAAAACAAAAAGGAGGACTGCAAAACCGAACAGCAAAGAGAAAAAAGAGAACTCAAATTTATCAAATAAATAAAAGTAATATCCTAAAAGCAAATTTGCAAGAAAAACAATTAACAGCATTCTTTTCAAAGAGAAAAAACCCATCAAATCACTATACTTATTATAAAAGAAAAAAAGAAAAAGGAACTCTGATTGCTCAGAGTTTCCTTCTTTAACTATTTTAGCACGAACCAGTAGCTGTTGCCCCGGTATCACTTAAAGCAGCAGTACATGTTTGGGGAGCTGTGTTGAAAGAATCACAAATGAATCCTTTAAACGCATCAGCGCTTCTCGCACCAGAATATTGTACTCCATTAACTAAAGCAGTAGGACTTCCACTAACTCCAAGTAAATTAGTTACCTGAACTTGTTCTTCAAGCAAAGTTGTTGCTTCGTTTGCATAACATTCTTCCACTTGAGCTACATCAACACCAGCTAAAGCAGCATAATCCTTCCACTTTGTTTCAATGTTACTTGCAGAAACTTTTTGGCCATCATAATCGGCAATTAAAGCATCCATATAAGTCCACAACTTATCATTTTGGTACTTCTGAATACACATTTGTCGCACATCTTCCTTTACTTCATTAATTCCGTGCATTGAACAATATGTTTGATCTTCGTCAGTACAGTACTCAGACCAATTAGCATCAATACCATAATTTTCCTTCAAAGAAGTTACATAATTGCTGTAAATTACATAACCCAACTGGAAATCAACATCTTGCTCAAGTAATTGTATTGCGGGTTTGAAAGCTTTTACTGCCTGCAACCCGTAAGGACAAAAACTCATAATGAACAAATCAACTAAAGGTGTGTCTGATTTTTGTGTGTCAATTGTTGTGTCTGCGGGAGTGTCATCAGCAGTAGGCAAACTTGCGTTCAAATCAAACGCTTCTCCCTGCGCTATAACTAACTTTTCGTTGTTAGCATAAACAAGTCCGGCAAGTTGTCTTTGTCCGTCCTGATCAGCATAAACACTAAACTCCGCTAAACCGCCAACAATTTTGTTATTATCTTCAACAACAAAAGTCAGCCCTTGTGATTGAGCATCAGGACTCAAAAAATTGCTATTTAGATAAGAAGCAACTTTTGGTTGTAACTCAGCAACATTTAATGCAGAAGCGTTATTTGGCGAAGTCATTCCTACCCCATAACCGATTCCGTAAGCAATTATTGCCCCTATAATTAAACCAACAATCAAAGCGCCAACAACCATCAACTGGCTCTTGTCATTTGACGCAGGTTTCGCATCCGCACTTGCTTGTGCATGATGCTTTTCTCCATGTTTTTTATGTTCACTCATATCAATACCTCACAAAAATAATTACTCAACGGAAGAACAAACGCCCGCATCGCAAGAACAATTAGTTCCGCATTGCTCTTTTGCAACACATTGTGTTCCGCAAAGATTTACATCAGAACACGAACTAATAGTGCTTACAGCAGGAACATTTGCTCCAGTCAAAGCATTATATACACATAAACCACCACTGTCAGGACCATTGCAATTTCCAAAAGCATACCAATTGTAAATTCCTGTAAAAGCCGCATAAGCTGTCCAAACAAGGGAAATAATCATTAAAAGAGTAATCATCCAAGAAATTAAATCAAAATTTTTGAAAACAAAAGAACCTGTAGGTTTGTTGAATTTTGATAACTTTGCTGAAACCTTCATCTTCATTTTTTTGTCAAAAGAAGTAGTGCACTTTCTTAAAGTAACTTTTCTAAAAACACAATCAGCTGCTTCAAAGAAATAATTTCTGTACTTTACAGAAAATATGCCAAGCACAGCAAAAATAATTAAAGCGATAAAGCAAATCATTCAAATCACTAACTTCTAATTTCAAACCACTAATTTTGTTTCAAGTCAACACTAACTTTGCTTCAAAACAAAACCAATTATTACTAATTATTGTTACTGAAACCATTAATATGGCTTCTTGAAACCCAAAAACTGCATCAAAAAAAGCCAGAAATGTTTAAAAGCCCAAATAAATGATTAGGGAATGTCAAAAACTTGCTAATTTGGCAAAATAATTAAATTGAATTACTTTTTTGATCCAGAAAACTTTGCTCTTAACTCATCAATTTTTTTTGGCTCTAACTTTTCAAACAAAATTCCGCTCTTAGTAATCTTTTGTCCATCTTTTACACCCAAAAATGATCCTTCAATCCCTGTTTCAACCAAATCTTTCTTTTCACCCAAAATAACCCAAACCTTTTCTGAAGCTTGCGGAACAAAAGGATGATAAATAACTGCAAGTAGTTTGCAAAAATCAATGCACTCAGCAATTGCTTCCCCGGCAGCCTTCTCGTCGGATTTTATTGTAGTCCAAGGCTGTTTGTCCTGCAAATATTTATTCCCCAAAGCACTAATTTCATTTGCTTTACTTAAAGCATCTCTAATTCTTGCTGCAGTAAAAAGTTTTTTGTACTCTTCAACCAAAGGTTTTGCTAACTCTAACAATTCTTTTTTTGATCCATTTGGTTTTTTTAATTCAAAAAACTTTTCGTCAAGCGCAACAACTCTGTTAATAAAATTACCAAAATTTCCAACTAACTCATTATTCACTTTGCTCATAAAATCAGACCACTCAAACAAAGAATCTCCAGTTTCAGGTCTAACTCTAAATAAATAATACCGCCACACATCAGCAACAATCCCTGTTTCTTTTGCAGAATCCCCAAAAACACCAATCCCGTTACTTTTTGAAAACTTTTTATTTTCATAATTTAAGTAATCGGTCGAAGCCAAGTAATCAACTAACTTGTAATCTTCTTTTGTTCCAATCAAAAAAGCAGGGAACATTATTGCGTGGAAAGGAACATTATCTTTTCCCATGAATTGGTATAAAGTAATATCTTTTTCCACCCACCATTTTTTCCAATCCTCGCCAAGATTTTCAATAGTAATTCCAATATAACCAATAGGAGCGTCAAACCAACTGTAAAAAACTTTCTTTTCCCAACCCTTTAGTGGAACTTTAATGCCCCACTCAAGATCCCTAGTAATACACCTTTCTTTCAAGCCCTGCTTTAACCAATGCTCAGTTATCCCAACCGCAACATTACTCCACTTACTTTTTGTGGAGTTATACCATGTCATTAATTCTGGCTCAATTTTTGGTAAATCAATATACAAGTGCTTTGTTTCTTTTAGCACAGGTTTTGTTCCATCAAGCTTACAAACAGGATTAATTAATTCGCTTGGCTCAAGTAATTTTCCGCAAGCATCGCACTGATCCCCACGAGCACCTAATGCATGACAATAAGGGCACTCCCCTTCAACAAAACGATCACTTAGAAATTTTTTTGATTTTTCTGAATATAATTGAGTAATAGTGTGTTCTGTAATAAAACCATTTTCGTACAACTTTTTGAAAATATGCCCCGCAATTTCTTCATTCTCTTTACTTGACGTTCTCCCTAAACAATCATAACTTGTTTCAAACCAATCATAAATACTTTTATGAATTTTGAAATACTTGTCAACTAATTCGCGAGGAGTAATCCCTTCCTCTATCGCTTTAAACTCCGCAGTGGTTCCGTGCTCATCAGTACCTAAAACAAACAAAACTTCTTTGCCGTCAATTCGCATAAACCTTGCAAAAGCATCCGCACTCAAAACACTCCCAATCAAATTGCCCAAATGAGGAACATTATTCACATAAGGCAACGCACTCGTAACGAGAACCCTTTCCTTCTTTGAAGATTTTGCCGACAAAACAATCAACTCTCTTAACAAAAAATAACTAAAAAAAGCTTAAAAACAAGAACGACAAAAGACGAAAAACGAGTTAACCTATTTAAAGCAAACCACAAGATTTCGTAATGAAATTATATGTTGACACTAATGTATTTATTTCACTGATAAGAGAAGAAACTTCAGACAGGCGCTCGCTTTTCAGCGAAGCGTTGAGTTTTTTCAGAAAAGCAGCACAACAAAAAGACGAAATAATTACTTCAAAATTATCGATAAAAGAGATATCAAAGATCTGTTATTTAAACAAAGAAGCAACCATAGAATCAGTCAAAATCATTTTTCCAGAAATAAAAATTGTTGAAATAAACAAAGAAAATGAAGCAAATTATTACAAAAAAGGCATCCATTACCCCGACTCGATTCACGCATCCACAGCAAAAAAAGAAAACTGCGACTACTTAGTAACATTTAACTACAAAGACTTTGAAAAAATAAAAAATGAGATAAACGCAATAGAACCAAATTATTACTGACTATCTGTCAAGAGTTATCCCCTTTTCTTTCAAATACTCATCAGCTATCTTTGCTCTCTCTTCGCGAGTAGGCATGTGTCCATCATAACCGTTAGCATAAGCTTGTTTTCTTAGTTTTTTAATCCCTTTTAAAAATTTTTTCATGTTAGCATCAACCTCTAACTGCCACTCCATGTTTCTTCTCGCAGAATCCTTTAGAAATTCACTCCTCGAAGAATACTTTCCAGAACTAACAATAAAAGCATCAACAGCGCGCAAAAAAGTTTCCTCAACCTCAAAACTAACCATTTTTCCCAAAAAAACACCTAAAAACTATTTAATAGCAGGTTATTAAAAAGGTTTTGGTTGGTTACGACAAAAAGACGAGCTTCTTTGCTTCCTCTGCCTCTTTTGACAATTCAGGAAAAGTCAGGTCAAAATTCTTTAACTCACTCAACTCAACCCATTTGTAATCTTTTATTTCTTCTTTCTGTAACTTTATTTCTCCACTTTTGTACTTGCAAGCAAAAAGCACTACAAAAGAAGGGTGATGAAGCAACTGTCTCGTGCCAATACAACCAACAATTTCAACCGCAATATTTGTTTCCTCTTTCACTTCACGAAAAACAGTACCCTCTATTTGTTCTCCTTTTTCCAAATGCCCGCCAAGAATGCCCCAAGTACCTTGATTATTTTTTAACAACAAAATTTTTTGTTCATCGTTAAAAATAAAACAACCAACACGAACCTCAAACAAAGAATAAACCATAACAACAACTGTAAAGCAACAAAATAAAATACTTTGCGGAAAAACGACCACACAAAAAATCAACTATTTGGTTGATTATTTTTCTACCTCGCCCGTATTAATGGGTTTAAGTGCATTAGTACTATGGATGAGGAATTAATTGTTTCCTATGAAGATTTTTCTCAAGCCAATGCTTCAATTGAAAAACACTTATCAGAAGGCTTTTTGTTTTTAAGACACAACTCATTTCACAAAAAAATATTTTTTAAAAAAACAGATAAACCCCCAGCACTAATTGACCAAGGTTTTGAACCATGACAATAACCGTCCTTGAGAACGCTTACTTGCGCAAAGCAGAAGAAATCAGTTCATACAATGAAACTCACAAAAAAATATTACTATTTTTATTACACGAAAAGAAACACTTTTACAAAAACGAACTCCTCTGCTTTGCTAACTTTTGTGAACAAAAACTCGATAAAGCACTAAAAGAACTTGAAAAAAGCGGAACAATAAAAACCGAAGGATGGCTAGTGAGCCTACAAGAACAACAAAAACTCGAAGAAAAAATCGTGGAAGAACTAAAAGAAACTTTAATTATTAAAAATAAGAAGTAAGTAAATGAAAATAACTAAACATTTTAGAAGGATTACTCTCGAAGAAAAAGAAGAAGAGCCATTAACAATAATCT
Organism: uncultured archaeon; assembly: GCA_964590155.1. Classification (GTDB taxonomy): domain Archaea; phylum Iainarchaeota; class Iainarchaeia; order Iainarchaeales; family JAAZKV01; genus JAAZKV01. The sequence goes on along the minus strand of CAZPWC010000024.1, from coordinate 4,531 downwards.
CAAAAAAATTAAATAAAAACCTATCAAAAACAAGAACGGTGGCAAAAAATAGAAAAAATTCAAAAACCCACTAAATAACCAAAAAACACCCACGCACAAGAATAATACTATTTCGGGACAAAGAAGTGGCAGAAAAAATAAAGTAAGATCTATTAAAAATGCTTTAAAAAAATAAAACCAACTTATCAAAACGATTTTCTTATTTTTTGTATTATATTAGTATAATCAGCAACCAAATAGCTCTTGTCTTCAGCAACAGTTAAAAGCTCTTTATTTGGATTTAAAACAATCTTTTTTCCAAGCAATTCCAGCATTTGAACATCATGCTGCGTATCCCCAACACCAATCGACTCCGATAAATCAATCTTTTTTTCTAAACAAAAATTTAATAACTTCTCTTTTTTGCCCTTATCTGTGTGAAGTTTAGTCAAAACTCTACCTGAATATACCCCGTTAAGTATTTCTGATTCAGATGCAAAAACATAATCAAACCCCAAATATTCTTTAACAAGATTTTGTACTTCAATTATTCCTGCCGATACACCGATAACCAAGTATCCTTTTGATTTAAATAGTTTAACTAACTCAATCGAAGAAGAATAAATTTTAGGCATAAATAATTCAAAAAAAAGTTTGGCAGATTCATTAATTTCTTTTGATTGTTGTCCTTTTATACCAGCACCCCAAATTTTTGACCACTCAATCAGCCAATCCTGAAAGGAAATTGATCCTTCTTTGTATTTTAATGCAAGTTTCTTTTGATTTAAGTAAGCACCAGCAGAAAATAAATTATTTTTGTGCAGAAACTCAACAAAATCCAATGTAATGAAACCCCTTAACAAAGTGCCGTCAATATCAGTAAATACAGCTTTTATCATAAATTTAATAATTAATCAAACATCTTTTTTCTTAGTTTAGTGCTCGATAAAACTTTTGCTTTATCAAACTTTTCTTTTAATCTTCCAGTAATCCCTTTTAGTTTATTTTGGTACTCCTTAAACGGACTTTTTGAACTATTAATCGCTTCAGCGCAGGCTTTTCCGCTCCTTAAAGCGTAGCTAATTCCCTCAGCGCTGCTTGGGCTAATTAAACCAGCAGCTTCACCACAAAGAAAAACTGATTCTTTGCCTAGACAAGTATCTAAAATTGATGCTGGTCGCAAAACTACTGCAGAATTCATTTGCCCATCGCCAACTACCCCATATTTTGCGGCAATCTTTTGCTTAAGCAAACTGTATGCATCACGTGAATTGTTAGGATTTAATAAACTTCCTAACTCAACCATATTGCCTTTAGGTATTATCCAAGAATAAAAATCCGTAATCGAATTATCAAATATGAAATAGGCATGATCAATAGTTTTGTTGGTTTTTATAAACTCTTGAACGCCAATATAGAAAGGAATCTTTCTGTTAGACACAATACTTCTAACTCTCGAAAGAGCACCATCACAGCCGACAACATACCTTGTAATTACAGGTTTTACATAACCATTAGACTCTAAAACGACAACTTTGAATTTACTGTCCTTGGTAGTAGTAAAGTCAACAAAAGCAGTCTTCTGCAAAAAAGTGATATTAGATCCGTTCCTTATTGGATCAAACAAGAACATATCTAAAGCAAACCTGTCAGAGTTCCAAAATCCCTTTTTTGAAATCTTTGCCAAGTTATTATCCCAATCAACGTACTCAATATCAATTTCTTTGTTATCAATTAAAACTGACGAATTGAATTTATCACCAAAATAATCTTTGCCTTCCTTAACAATTATTCCACTACAAGCTTTTTTTCTAGGAAACTCCTTAGAATCAACAACCAGTACTTTCAAATCCTTTGATAAATTTGCAGCAACAGCGCAACCAGCTGCACCAGCCCCAATTACAATAACATCAAAACCCAAATCAATTGAGTTAAGGTCTTTAGCAATCATTAAATCAACTCAAACTGATTTTCTTCCCAGGAAATTTTTTAGACATCTTAAATATGTTTGAAAAAATCTTTAATCCAGAATCCGATTCAATCATAGAGCCCACGTGAATTGCATCAGCCCCTGCTAAAAGCAGCTCATTTACATGAGATGCACTACGTACCCCACTAGTAGGAATCACAAAAAGATCTGCTTTTTTGCATATCAACTTAACATGCGAAGCTGGAGGGGGAAGCAAGCTACCCGATCCACCTGCCATTATGTAAAAACGCATACCTAAGTACTGACAAGCTAATGCTGTGGATAAACTTATTTCCGGCTTATCTGCAGGGATAGAATTAGCTTGAGTCAGCCAATTTGCAGTACCTCGAGAATCTCTCTCATCAAATACATATGCTGTAGGTATTGGTTCCAGACAATCTGACTTAATAAGTGGTGCTCCCATTATTAACGAATCCCTTAAAAAAAACATATTAGACGCATTAAAAACCGAAGCCCAGTAAATTGCAGACCTTCCTTCTTTACCCTTTAATAAGAAACTACTAGTATTTGAAATATAAGTAGTAAAAGTAAAATCAAAATCTTTAATTATTACGTCAAAAAGAGACTGAATAGATGCTGGATCTACTAAACTACTTCCAACAGCAATATGTTGCACACCCATCGATTCAAGCTTTTTCAATAAAACAATCGATTTGTCTAATGATTGTTTGTCTGGATCTATTTGAGGAATAATCAAAGGACTTTTTTCGCGCAACTCATAAATCTGTTTTTCTACGCTACCAACTTTAGACATATTTACCGCCAAACAAAAGACTCAAATAACCCTTACTTAAATCAACCACAGGTTTTGAAAATAACACTTTTTTTCCACTAGTTTTTGAAATGACCCCAGACAAAAATCCTCGAATTATTAAAAAGTCTACCTCTTTATACCATTTACACCAAGGAAAATGATTAACAACCACTTTCACTTCTTTATCTGAAGATGAAAAAGGCAATACTTCACCCCAACCCAAAGCAGACAAAACATCAAATATTTCTTTATTATTTTTACCAAACTTAGAAAAAAGATCATAGCCTGTCTTAAATGCTGATTCAAATAAAATATCCAAACATTTATTATAACCAAGTCGTTTTAAGTCATACTCAATTAAATAAGTTCCACTTACCTCAAATAAAAATAATCTATTTTTTCCGAAGGTAATAATACCTTTTTCGTAATTAAACATATTAAAATCTAAATAAGTTTGAAACGAGTTATTACAACTAGTTTGAGTTTGAGCATTAAATCGTACATAATCTTGAAAATCTTCTACTAAATCATCTAGTTTTGTTTCAGTAAATATTTGCGAAGATGCATAATTAGAATTTAAATAAGCAACAGGCGCACTTTCAACAACAGCCTCATAAAACCCGTCAACTTTTTTGGTTTCTTTTAACACTGCTTCAATAGTTGGATCTTGAAGCAACCAGGCCATAACTCCAGCCGTGCCACCAGTTGCAAAAATATATTCATAACCAAGATTTTCTAGCACAGTAAACCTTTTCAGAGTGTAATCCGTTTTTCTTAATTGGACATCAGTAACATTATCAATTAAACTTGCATAAGTCCCTTCGATAAACTTACTCATTATAAATATCCAATCTTTAATTTTCTCCCCAGGGTGATCTTTGATATTTTCAAATTTGCCCGCTTGCGCAAATCTGTAACCAAAACGCTTACCAATTGAATAAAGTACTTTTTTGCCTTTATCACCCATTTCATTAATAATTCTTGATTCAAAATCAATAAAAAAGTCGGCAGGGTAAAATATTTGCCTAGCATAAATATTAGTTTTTCCCGATATTTTAAAATCAACAAAGCCCGGTTTGTTAAAAACAAGAGCCCCTGGAATCACATACCGCCTAACATAAAGACTTACAAAACTATCCTTAATTGTCACAAAAAAACACCTACTCCAAAGTTATTCCTTTATCACCAATTGAATATGACTTTAAACCCCCGTCCATAGGAGTGTACCTCATTTTTTTTATTTCCAAATTTCGATTACTTGAATCGCCAACAGTTAACGCTTTCAACAACACTACCCCGTCAGCAATGAATTCCGATACCCCATCAGCACTTAGCGTTTTCTGATCTTCAGGCAGTTCGGTTGTAAGCAGAGTAGATATTTTATGTTTTTTTACTTCTTTGAATAGTCTGTACAAAATGTTTTTTTGCACGATTTGCTCTGTTCTTGGAATAGGATTTACGGTTTCTGCGATTTGAACCATTGAAAATCCTTTATCATCAGAAATTCCAGAAACTAACAAAGAATCGGTTAGAGTTGTTAAAGAATCAATAATTAATCTTTTTGGTTGGAATGCCATAATTAATGAGTTCATCTTTTCCATAAAGCTGTCTCCGCCAGTAATATCAAAATAAACTATTTTTACAAGATTCCTCTGTTCCAACTCAGCTAATTTCCAATTAAAACCCGCAGCTTGTTTGTATAATTCCTCTTTTGTCTGTTCTGTCGATATATACAATCCTTTTTCTCCAAACAAAGTAGCACCATTTACCAAATATTGCAAGCAAAAAGTGGATTTTCCTGTTCCAGC
>CAZPWC010000023.1:0-14315 GCA_964590155.1 uncultured archaeon | reverse complement strand
GGGACTTATTTTAAGTTCATTTATTAGAGTGCCTGAATTAGAAATTGTTGTAGCTTTATTAATTCTCACTGTTTTTGTTCACTCAGCAACAAATTATTTGGCTTTCAAAATTAAGTTAAAAAAAGTGCCTTGGTGATTTGTTGGGTAGGCAAAAAAAGAGAAAGAATTCTATCGGGGCAAAGAAAAGTATTTTTGTCAAATCCTCTTTTGCGAAAAATGAAATTGTTTTATTTCTGGCAAAGTTTCTTGTAATATTTTTTATTTTAACTTTTTTAATAAACTCAGTTGATTTGTCTTTTTTTAGTGAGAAAGAAGCGGCTTTAGTCGCTGGCGTGGTTGGTTTGCAAAGTCAAGGGAACGCGGTTTTTTTGTCAGAAAAAACTTTTTTTGTGACAAATAATTGCCTTGGTTTAATTACTGCTTCTATTTTGGCCGCTTTAATTTTTTCGTTCAAAAAACCCGATTTAAAAAAGAAACTAGGACTTTTTGCCGCTGGGTTTGTTTTGATAATGGTTGTAAATGTTTTTCGCCTGTGGTTTGTTCTTTTTTCTGCCACAAATGGATTTGATGCTGAATTAGTGCACACCGTTACTTGGTTTTTTATGAGCGGGGTGGTTTTGTTTATTTGGTATTATGGGTCAAAAAAATGTTTTGGAAAAGAAGTTTACGAATTAGCCTGAGTTTTAAGTATTTAATTTTTCTTTTCTTCTTTTTCGCTTCTTTCCATTATTATTTCAATAGTTTTAGTAAATGCAGGTCTTGTTATTAGCACTCCTATTAGCGCACCAAGAATTGCAACTATAGCAAATCCGTAAAGGTTGCTTAACCCCGGCATGCTCCTTGAAAACAAAACAATAGGCCCCATTACTGCGATGATTGTTAGAGCGGATGTTGTTATAATAAATAATCCTTTTTTTATCCTCTGGAACAAAGAAAGGCTCTGTCTTTTTGCTTTGTTAGTTAATTCATCAATAATAACAATTTCGGCATCAACACCTGTTCCTAAGGCGGCAATTACTCCTGCAAAGGCAGCTAAATCAAAAGGCTGTTTAATGAAAGGTAAGGAAAGAAGTCCTAATAGAATAATTATTTCACTAAGAATTGTTGCAATTACCGGAGCGGCAAGCGTTAAGTTTCTGTACCGAATTATTATTACTCCCGCAACAATTATCAAAGCAATAATTCCCATTAATACAATATTATCTAAAAATGATTTTCCTAGCGCTGGGGAAATAGTTTCTTTAGAAATACTTTTCACCGGTGTTGGCAAAGAACCTGATTCAAGAAGGATGGCTAACTCTTCTAAGTCTTGGAAAGCCACGGCGGCGTTTTCCCTTGTTCCGCTTATGTTTAGTTGAGAATATATTTTTGCTTGGCTCACGTTCGCAACATCTTCATTAGTTATTCCTTCACTTAATCTAATTATTTGTCTCGCATTCATTACGTTCCATATCCATGGCTCGTTTTCTTTTAGTTCTTCAGTAGAAACAGTAAAACCAAGTGTTTCTAATTCGCTTTTTACTGAAGTAAATATGTCTGGAGAAACAATTATTTCCTCAGTAGCGCTTAACGCAGCGCTTAAAGCATTTTTGTCCAGACCTGTTTTTGTGGAGTAAGTAACTACATTTATTCTTGAATCTTCAATTACTTCTGTAATGCTTGTTTCTGCCGGAACATTAATGAAAGTATTTCCAAGGAGCAATTCTTGTTCATCAAAGTCAAATTGTTCTTCTGAAATAAGTATTGTTGCATTAGGTTTGTCCAAAAAGAAAGTTGTTCTTTCACATTCATACACAGGTTTTCCTGCTGAAGTAAAAGAAATAGCAGTGCATTGGTGGAATGTTTTTTCAGCAAATCTTTTTGCAGCGGTTTCATTTAAAATAAAAGGCAAGTTCCACTCATAATAAGTGCCTATTTTTGCAACCCCGTAACCATCTTTTCGCTGAACCTTTTTTATTTCGTCTCCTGTAAATAGCACTTCTCCATTAAGTGTTGATTCAAATTTTCCTTGCTGTCTTATTCTTGATTCAATTTTTTCAAGTTCAATCGGGTTTGTTTCAGCGGTTTGTATCATTAAATACTTTCCTCCAACAGGAGAAATACTGTCTCCGCGAAGTCCGCCAGGATCAATTCTTTGAGAAATAATATTAGCAATTCTTGCGATTTCTTCTCCACTAACTTGCTTTTGCAGTTCTACTTGGTAAAGAGTTCCGCCATTAAAATCAATTCCATAATTTAATGGTTGGCCTGTGTTTGCTATATTTGTCACAATTGAGAAAATTGATATTACAAGGAATATTGCTACAAGAACATATTGCCAGTGCTTAATTAGTGGATTCATTTTTTCCCCTCAACAAACCACATTAAGATTGAAACATTCATAAACCAAGTAGCGATTAAATCTCCAACCAATCCAAAGAATAATATTGCCGCTATCTGGAAAACAATATCTATTTGATAAAGATAAGAAACAGCAATCATTGCAAGCATGGCCGCAAGACTAGTAGCATTCATAGTTAGTCCTGTTTTTACTGAAGAAGTTGCTCTTTGTCCTGGCGTGCCTTCTTTATCTTTTAGCATTCTTGAAGTAAGCATAATATCAGTATCAACTGAATAACCAACAACCATAAGTAAAGTGGAAATAGCAATTAATGAAATAGGGATATTTAGTAAAGCCATTCCAGCTAAACCAAATATGACATCATAAAGCATTGCAAAAACAATTCCCAAAACAGGAATAACTTGCCTAAAAGAAATAAATATAACTATTATCAAAAAAAGTGCTGAAATTGCTACAACAAATAATCCTGAATCAAGTGAAGCTTTTCCTAGCGTTGGTGAAACTTCTCTTCTTTGGAACTCAACGTTTGTTCCTAAACCAAGTTTTTCTGCAAGAACGTTTTGCAAGTTGTTAGAAAAGATTTCATTGTATTTTGCTAATTCATCTTGTGCCGCAACTAGAGCTGTTTTTGCATTATCAAAAGAAGTTTCTTTTTCCGAAAAGATTTTTATTGCCTCGACTGAGAAAAGAATTGCTTCAGCATCATTTTCTGATTCAATTGCTAATTGGGCTTTTTCAATTAGTGATTCCGCATCAATAACTTTTTGGTTTTTGCTATACTCAATATAAGCCCCATATCCTGTCGGAGAATTAATAGTTGAAACACTAACTTCGGATAAATCAAAATTATTTCTTAGGATTTCTTCAATAACGGGGGTTGATAATTCAGTTTCAGATCTTATAATTAGAACATTTCCGCCGGTAAGTTCAATTCCTAAGCCTACTCCAGGACTAAAAAGAACCAAATAAAGAACAGGGATTATCACAATTAGAGGGATAATCATGAATTTTTTGTAATTCTTTGAGTAAATATCATCCATTAAAAACACGCCAAAATCGTTTGTTATAATAATTAGAACTCCGCTTAAATTTAAAAAAGGTGCTGAGTCGTTGTTTTGGACAAAAAAGCTATTCGATAGGTTATTATTGACTCAATATTAGATTAATTGTATGGCGATGCCACAAAGAAGAAGAAAAATTACAGCAAAAAATGATGAAGCGGCAAGAGCTTGGAATAAGTTAATATTTGAAGGAAGCGAGCCAAAGCACAAAAACGCTTTGCTTGGAGATATTATTTAGCTTTACGTAATGGGAAGCTTCCGGAAGGAACAGACAAAATGTTAATGGTTTTGGCGTATAAAGAAGCAAAGAAAAGATTTGATGCGAAACAAAGCAAAAAAAAGTGAGGCAATGGAGAAAAATAAAAGTAAATTGATTTTTTTTGAAAGGTGTTTAAATTGGATTTTAGAATGATTGAAAAGCCCGACGTTTTATTGAATGCTGCGTTTGGAAGAGGAAGAAAAGCCGCTGCGGAGTACCCTGTGCAAAAAACAAAGTTTTATACCCTTAAAGGAAAAGAGATAGCAAAAATTGATGTTGCAGGAGACTACTTAATAAAAGTCTTTGAAAAAACTGTTACGCGCTTTCCAAGCATTGAAACACTTGATCCTTTTTATAGAGAATTATATGAATGCATAATTGATGTTGATGAGGCAAGAAAATCACTCTCAAGTATTCTCTCAGTTGCGAGAATAATAAAAAAATTAAGAGTAATGAGTATTGTTTCGCTAAAAGAGTTAAAATATGATAATGACGATCAAAAAATATTTAAAATATCAAAGTCTTTTTTTGGAAGAACTTCTTCTTTAATAAAAGGGTTAGCAAAATCAGTTGAAAAATATAACAAAATAACAATAAAGCTTAGAGAGCTTCCACACATTGATGCGAAAGAAGAATGTTATTTATTTGCAGGACTTCCTAATGTTGGAAAAAGCACTTTGATGAGAAAAATAACTGATTCAAAACCAAAAGTAGCGGCCTATCCTTTTACAACACAAGGGCTTAATGTGGGGCACTTTGTTCGAAAACATTTGCCTGTGCAAGTAATTGATACTCCGGGGCTACTTGATAGACCACTTGGGGAAAGAAATTCAATTGAACTAAAAGGAATAGCTGCATTTCAGTACTTAAAAGGAACAATCCTTTTTGTTGTTGACCCCCTTGATGATATTGAAAAACAAAAAAATTTATTTCTTGAGATAAAAAAACTCTTTTCTGACAAAAAATTTATTGTGGTAATAAACAAAACTGATTTGGCAAAAAAAGAACAAGTTGAGCTGACAAAAACAGCATTTGAAGGGCAAGAAATAATACTTGAAGGAAACGAAATGGATAATTTGAAAACCCTATTAACTTCAAAAAGCTAAATTTGGGCTTTTGATAGAATTAAACTAGAAGTTACCTTGGACTCTTTAGAAAATTAAACCAAAACTTACTTTTTTCTCCAAAACAATCTTTTTTTCCTTAAAACCCTCTCTTAAACAGAGAATTTTGGGTTACAGAAAAGATTAATAAACATAAAAACGCTTTTTTATGAGACTAAAGCGCTTGTGATTTGTTTGGGGATATATTCTACGTTAGAAGATAAATGGTATTCGTTACTTGAAAAGGTGGACCAATATATTCCTGTTTTAGGGATAGTAGACAAAATTGATAACATTTTCCCGAGTTTTCTTTTATTCTCAATTTTTTTACTACTTATTTTAGCTTTACTGTCTTGGACAGTTTTCTTTGCAAATCCCGTTTCACAAGAAGCTGAATTAATTGTTCTTACAAAAGAAGGGATTCCTTTAGCGGGAGCTGAAGTAGAACTAACTGATTTTTGTGCAACTCAATTATTGGGTATGACAAACGAAGAGGGGAAAGCGGCTTTTTCTGTATGTGGTGAGTTTGCCACTGTTTCGGTAAAAAAAACAGGGTATCTTTCTTACATGGAAGAAGTAACATTTGAAAACAGTAAAGCTGTTGTATATCTTTCTCCAGTGGTTCCTCCACAAAGGGACCTATTCCTGATGGTGACTGATAAAGAAAATGAAACAATTTTGGGGGCGCGAATTGAATTACAGTGTGCCTCGGACACAAATAAGATAATTTTATCAAATCAAACAGAGGCGGGTTTTAATACAAAGACAATTATGAATTGCTCTCTTCTGCAGGCAAAAGCAACTGCCTCTGGGTTTGAACAAAAAACAGTTACAATTACTCAAAGCCAGCAGAGAGTTATAATTCCGCTTGACAAAGAAAATGATTTTGGAAAAGTACTATTTGAAGCATTTTCTGGAGAAGAAGTTGCTGTTTCTACAGAAATAAATATTAAAGAAGAACTAACTGGACTTTCGCAAGTGGTTTTTACAAATGCTTTCGGAACAAAACAAGTTGAACTAAAACAAGGCGACTATTCTTACACAGCAATAAATGAAGAAGGGAAAATAGAGACAGGGTCTTTTTTAATAATTGTGGGAGAAACAGTGCCTGTAAAGATAGAATTTCCAGAGAAAGATGACACCATAATAGAAGATAACAAATTGTATTTGTTTGTTGAAACATATAGCTCTGCGGGAAACCCGCTGAATGCAAGTGTTTCATTTTTTAGAGACGGAAATATTTTGTCCACAAGAAATACTACAACCCAAGGAAAAATAGAGAACCCTGTTTATGTTGCTAATGAATATTCACAAAATACTTTCTACGCTCTAATTGAAAAGCAAGGATATGTTATTCAAATTGTTCGAGTTACGCCAATTAAACTTTCTCAAACGCCTACAAAAGTAACTCTTGTTCAGTCAACTTCGCTGTTGAATGTAATAACAATTAATGATTTGAATGCCCCTGAAAAAAATGCTGATGTTATAGTTCATCACAAAGCATCAGGAATACTTTTAGGAAACTCAAAAACTGATATCAACGGAATGGCAATTTTTAGCGCGCTACCTTCAGGAGAATTTATTTTATCAGCATTTGATAGCGCAAGAAAAGAAGAGGCAAAAGAAACAATTCAGTTTACGGCAAACACTCAAAAAGAAGTAATTCTAAGACTTATCACAGGGCGCGGGTCAATAAGATATTCTTTTTATTTGGGCGCATCAAATTCTTCAAAAGTTAATGCCTCTTATAGTATACTTGAAAAAGTTGCTGATTCCTTTGAATCAATTTACTCAGGGATGGCAAGAACGGGTTATGCTGAAGCAAAAAATGTTCGTACAGGAACAATTGTTAAGTCAACAATTGCTGATGGAAATTATTTCTTTCACGAAACAATAAATCATGAAATAACTAGGCAGAGTCAGGACAAAAAGGTTTTCCTTAAAACACAAGAATCATTGCCTAACCAAAATGAAGTGCAAATGTTTTACAATGAAACCTATTCTTCAAGTCCAGTAAACACCACAATGACGGCCGCTTCTCAAATAATTCCAAATAAAAGTTACTACCTTTACTTTGATGTGCTCATAAATTCTGAAGAGGAAGGGAATGTTGCAATAAACTTTTTCTTAGATAACTGGGGTAGTGGTGAAGGAAGCAAAATACTCTTGCAAGAAGCATTATCTATAGAGGGTTATTCAAGGTTAATGTCAAATGAGGACAACAATTTTTTTATTGAACCTGTGCAAAGTCCGTTACTTGTTGACGGGGATGCAAGAAAAGTAACTGTTCATGTTCCTGGGCAGAAAGGAAAGAAAACAATTCCTGTCTTCTTGAAAATATCTCTTGATTTAAATGCGCAAAAAGGAGCAACATTATATTACCAAGCAAGGATGGGGGCAACAAAAAGTCTTCTTTATTCTAAGAATATAATAATAGGGGAAAAAATATGCACAGAGGACTGTCCGCAAATAAGTTTTATTAATCAACTTGTAAAAGGAGGACAATCTGTTTTTGTGGAAAATGATTTAATTGAATTATTTTCAGATGATGATGTTTCTCTAAGAATCGCGGTGCAAAATTTAACTGACGAGCAAATAGAAAATGCTTATCTTGCCGCAACAATTTCAAAAGAATATTTAGACAGAGTTACTTTCTTGGGGGATGTGAACAAGTTGGCAAAACCAATAACTCTTTTGCCTTTAGCTATTACTCCCGCACTTGATTTTAAATTAAATATTTCAAAAAAAGGAATTGCAAAAATAACTGAGACTGTTGAGAAATACGCTGGAGGGTTGAACATACTTAAAGATTATGAGGGAAATGGGGCACAATTGAGATTAAATATTTCTGATAGAGAAATAATTGAACTGCAAATAGTTCCTGAAAGTATTATGGAAGGTGCTGAGTATCCTTTATTTTTGATAAAAGCAAAGTACAAAGGAAAAGGCCCTGCAATAGTTCACTGGACAGCAAAAGAAAAAGAAACACAATACCTTCTTGCCGGCGGAACGACTGATGCTAATGGAATACAACTAACTGAATTTAGTACAATTTCTCAAATGGTGCTTAAAAAAGGGCAAAGAATTGTCTTTGAGGCGTATGATGATAATGGGGCAATTCCTGTAACAAAAGAAATAATTGTTTCTGGATTTGTGAGTCGATTGCCTGAACCCCTAGTTCCTGAATGTTTGACTGTTAAAGTTGGAGGGGTATTAACAACAACAAATTATTTTTCTTCACTAAATTTAGGCAAAGGGCAGCAAGGGACAATAGTTATTGATTCAAATTGCGAAGAAGAAAGAATTGTTGCAATAAAAAGCGATGTTCCTGTTTCAGAACTAAGTTTTACAATACAACCCAAATCAACAAAAGCAATTAGTGTAACTGCTACTCCAAGAAAAGATACAAAAAATGAAATAGATCTTTTAGGGGCGTATCCTTTACAAATATTTACATTGAATGGAACTGCACTAACACAATTAGGTTTTATTGATGTTATAATTTCTGATTCAAGTTCTTGTTTTGAATTGCAAAATGCGGTATTTGATTTAAGAACAATTGATCAATTATCTTCAGCGATAATTAACAAATGCTTTTCAGGAAGAAAAGACAATTACAATCCAAAAATGACTCTAAGCACAAATAGCGTTTCAATGCCTTATAGCAAACCTGGGCGGCCCGAAACTGTATCTGGAAGCGTTAGGGTAACGGGAGTTGCTTTGGAATCCTATGTTGCGGGGTTGATAAAATCTAATACTGTTGGAGCAAAAAATCCTTGCGAAGCGGGCTCTATAATAAAATATTTAGATCCGCCGACTGAATCAAATATAGCTGAAGATGTTTCTGAGTCGTGTGAAGATTATGCTTGGGATGGGACTGTTCCAGAAAGAGCAGAGCCATGGATTCCTGAAGGAGAAATAATTCCAATGAGTGTTTGGAAATCTTCCTCAAGTTTGCCTTCAGAAACAACAACCTCAAGTTCTGGAATTGATATTAACCTTCAAGCGGCTCCAAACGAAATGGGCAGATTATTTTTTGAAGACACTGAAGGGACTGATTTGGGTGGAGCAATAACATCAAGGACAGAAGTTTCGCCAGGGGATTTTGGTTCAATGAGTGGGGCGGTAGAACCTGAAACAGAAAAAGAACCGGGGACTCCACCAAGTGCTTATGCTGAAGATAACAAAGAAATTGAATGGTACTGGACTGAAATGGTTGATCCTTATGGGAATGCAACACTTGGCGCAGCGATGCCTGATGGAACTCCTTTTGATAAGACTTCATTTGTTTACTATAATTATTTAGCAGAAAAAAACCAATCTTATTATATAGTGACTGTTGGACAGGGGCGTCAGCACTATATTGAACTACTTGGGAGGGCGGGAGAAGCACAATACTTGCGAACAAGAACACTTGGGAGAAGAAATCATTCCCCTTGGTCTTCATGCACTGATAATGGGTATGTTTATTTAGAAACTGATGCTGCGAAAATATTGAACAGATTGATTGATAGACATGCGAGTGATGATGTTGTATTTGAAATAAAAAATCCAGTAGAAGGAAAAATATACGAGCTAGGGTATTACGCTCCAAATCCTGTTCCTGAATGGACTGAAGTTGAAGAAATCTTTGATCATGAGAGCGGAGATACTTGGCTAAGCGAAGCGGGAACAACAAATTATACATTAGCTTGCGCTTATCCACAAGGATTTGTCTCAAGAGAATATGGAAAGAAAGTTACTGCAAGTAATTCAGAAACTTCTCCAAAAGTAAAAACAATGAAAGTTAGTTATGATTCTTATGACCCGCTAAATGGGGTGGCGATGCCTTTGTTTGAATATGATTCCAGCGGGATAATTTACTACACTATTTGGCCTTGGGATGTTATGGAGCCAAGCGCTGATGTAGGAATGGAATACTTTATGAAAGACGGAACTCTGTACGGAAAATATCGCGGCAATATAAAATACAAAACGAATCCTGCTGATCGTGACAAATTAATGCTGGAGTATCAAGAAGCATCAGTTCCTGGGCCAAATATTGATTTCAGTATTATAAAAAATAAATTAGAAGGAACTGAGTATGCGGTGATAACTGTTACTGATTGGATAAATGGAACTGAAAAACAACAAAGAGCGTTCCAAGTTCGGCTTGAGGGTCAACCAAACCCGTGTTATTCAGAAACCGGGGTTGTGGGTGTTACAGGAACACAATTTGCGCCAAGAGTAAGATTTAATTGGGACTGGTCAAACATTGCTGAAGACCAATGCGATTCAAAAAATGGGAATTATATTTACTGTGACGGAACACAATTCCTTGTTAGTTTGTTTAAAAGAATACAAAGTATGGACAATTTAATGAAAAGAGGAAGTAGTAGCGACCTTAGCAGTGTAGTAAACAAATCAACATTTGATGCTTACTTGATCAAAGATAATTATTCACAAATATTATTGAATGATTTTGAAGACTTCTTTTCTTCAAGTTTTGCAAACGCTGATGCTTCATTTAACACCACTCCTACAAGTAAAGGGCTTGATCAATTTATTACCCAAGGAAAACTTAGCTTTAATGTTGATAGAGTTAATGGACAAACAATTCTTCCTTTTGGAGGGTTATATCGTGTTGAATTAGATATTGACAAAATTGATCCTTCAATTCTTGGACTTACTGTTGATGGAGAGCCGAACGCAACAATAAAAGTTTCTTTAGTGCCTCTTGAAGAAGCGCCAAATAATAATCCATTTTATGAACTTGCTTTTGACGGGGCTATTGGACAAAACACTGCGCAAAAAGATTATGGGGTGGGGATTATTGATGGAAATATTAAATTAAATACTACGACAAGCTTTAGTGGAAATCCTAGTGGGATAACGACTTTGAATTATTCAACAACAACAAATCCCGCTATTCTAAGTGACAGAATTGTTTTAAGATATAATTATGCAAACCACAAATTTGATTTTAATCCTGCCCAGCCAACCCCTGTAATTATGACTGTTACAAGTGATGGGGGAAATATTTCTTCAGCATATGTTGCTCAAGGGACGGGAGAAGCTACTTTGCCCGCCATGAAATGGTCTATGATAAGTTCTACTGTAGGGAATTCAAAAAGCTGTCTTGACCTCGAAGAAAATCAAAACAGAACATTTTTTGAAACAAAATCAAATGCAACAACACACACACTTTCCTGGACAAAGGCAGTGAAAGGAACAATAAGTTTGTCAACAGTGTTTTTTACATCAAAAGGAATGGAAACTACATTAAGAATTACTCCTGTTAATGATAAAATTACTCTGCTTAAGAGTTATCCCGAAATAAAAAACAGCACTGCAATTATGCTTAATTCGTACGTTGCAAAAGGAAACACTGATTTTGATTCAATTGATTCGTTGTTTAATAAGGTAAAACAAGAACAAATGTGCATAACACAAAACCCTCAAGAAAAGTTTGAAGCTTGGTGGAACCCGGAATATTTAGATCAATTGCAAAAAGAAGCTAATTCTGGAAAAGCGGGCTCGTGTAAATAACGTGGTTAAGCGGGACGCTTTTAAAAAGCTTTACTAATCTATTTCACTTAAGCTGCACGAATATTAATTGATTTTTTCGGTAGCAGGTGTTTTTTATGAACGAAGATATCATTGAATTGTTAGAAAGCATACTTGATGATAGAGTAGTCCCAAGAAACATCAGAGCGCAAGTAGAACAGGCTCTTTTCAAAGTAAAACAAAATAATGTCACAACATTAAGCGAAGCAGTGTATTTGCTTGATGATATAAGTTCTGACGTAAATATGCCTGACCATACAAGAACGGATATATGGCAAGCCATATCTATGGTTGAAGCCGCTAAAGAAAAAATCAAATAAGTGAAATACTAAATGCAATAATAATAATAATGAGAATTGTTGTGGACAAAAAGCAATTAATTTTTGTGTCAGCTTAGAAGTTGGTTGATTGCTAAAAGAGATAGTGTTGGTTCAGGAAATACTAAATTATTCAGATTCAATAGGTCTAATTGTTCCAAAAGAATCAGTTGAACTTCTCTCAAAGAATGAGCGTTGGAAAGAAATACTTGATGAATTAGCACAAGAGGGAAACTTCTTTGTTGATATCAATATATTAGAAAAGAAACTTTCCAGAACAAAGTTGTCGCAAGTTGTCCCAGAAAAAGTTGAAGTAATACGAACTGGATTTAATGCGCAGGCAAAAGACCGCGCACCCGATTTTAGAGTAATGGAAGAATATGATGTTACTGGGAAAAGTACTTCGAGCGGAACAGTTCAAGACTTTTTGAGATTATTTAGAAGCAAATTTGAGTTGTTGTCAAATATGCTAAGACAAAGACATAACTTAACTCCAATGACAATATCTGATTTAAAAAAACGCCCAAAAAATGATACAGTTGACTTGATAGGGTTAGTAAACAAAAAGTGGACAACAAAAAAAGGGCACCTTGCTTTTGAGATTGAGGATATGGAAGCAAAATGCATAGCGCTAGTTATGGAAAAAGAAAAAGAAACCACAAAAAAAGCTGAAAGGGTGCTTGAAGATAATGTGGTTGGAATTAAAGGGACTAAACTAAGTGACGATTTTATAATAATAAAAGAAATATATTGGCCTGACTTGCCTATAAAATCAGCAAAAACAATTAATGATGATGTTTATTCTTGCGGGATAAGCGATTTGCATATAGGAAGCAAATTGTTTTATGAAGAGCAATTTCAGAGATTTTTAAATTATATTAATGGAAAAGACCTTTCGCCAAAGCAGCAAGAAAAGGTAGGAAAAATACAATACCTATTTGTTAACGGAGATAATGTTGCTGGAATTGGAGTTTATCCCGGACAGTTTGATGACTTAATTATAAAAGACATTTATGAGCAATATAATAAATTTGAGGATTTGATGCTACAAATTCCTGAGTATATTCATGTTTTTATTTGTCCAGGACAACACGATGCTGTTAGAAGAGCAGAGCCGCAACCCGCAATAGATAAAGAATTTGTTCCAAGATTAAGCAAGCTAAGAAATTTTCATTTTATCTCTTCCCCCTCTTGGGTTGAAACAGAAGGACTAAAAAATCTTATTTACCACGGGCCGAGTGTTCACGACTTGATTAGCAGTGTTAGTTTTTTAAGTATGTCAAAACCGCAGGAGGGGATGGCAGAGCTTTTAAAGAAAAGGGATTTGATGCCAAAATATGGCGGAAAAAATCCTTATGTTCCTGAAAAAAAAGATTATATGGTTATCAAAGAAGAACCTGACCTAGTTTGGTTTGGGGATATGCACCATAATGGTTATTTGACTTATCGCGGGACAACAATAATTAATACTGGGACTTGGGAAGCGCAAACAGATTTTCAGAAAAAGATAGGGCATGTGCCCACCCCTTGTATGGTTCCAACAATAAGTCTAAAGACTAGGAAAATATCAGAAACGCACTTTTTAAGAGAAATGGTGGAGCGTGAAGTAAATGAATGAAATTGAAATGATTGCGCTCATAGAAAAAGAAATTCCTTTCCTTGCTGAACCTTATGTAAAAAATTATTTTGCTCGAATGCAAAACCAGGCTTCAGTAGTTTACAAGCACGCAATAAAAGCAAAGTCAACAAAAATTGATGTTAGTGATCAGGTAGAAGTTATTCCAGCAGTTGATTTAGCTGATAGAGCGGAAACAATTATTGGATTAAAGGGACTTGCCAATGTTTTTCGAGAACTGGTTTTAGAACACAAAGATAGAAGAAAAGCGTATTTTCAATTATTCAAAGAAATACTTGAACAAAAATGGTGGAACATTCCTGATGATTCAAAAAGAATAGAAACCGCAATTAAAGCTTGTTTGTTAATTGAGACTGAAGGGGTTGTTGTTGCCCCTCTTGATGGGGTTCCAAAAGTTGAGATAAATAAAAATCCGGATGGGTCAAAATATGTTGATATTTACTTTGCAGGGCCAATAAGAGCGGCGGGGGGGTCAGCAACTGTTGTTCCTTTACTACTTGCTGATTATGGAAGAACATTAATGGGTCTTGATAGATACAAACCAACGCAAGATGAACTCGAAAGATATGTTGAAGAAATAGGGATATATCAAACAGAAATAATTTCAAGACAATATACCATGAAAGATGAAGAAATAAGAATAATTATTAGAGGTTGCCCGATTTGCATTAACGGGGTTCCTACTGAAGAAGCGGAAGTGTCAACGCATAGGGATATTGCAAGAGTTCCTACAAACAGAATACGTGGAGGGATGGGTTTAGTTGTCGCTGAAGGACTTGCGCTAAAAGCATTGTGGGTAATGAAAACAGCAAAAGAACACAATTTGAATTGGGATTTTTTAGAACAGATAGTTAAGGTGGAAAAAACACAAACCAAAATAGAAATCAAACCAAACAAATCTTTTTTGGACAGACTTGCGGCGGGAAGACCCATACTTGCATACCCTAGTACTTGGGGTGGTTTTAGATTACGTTATGGTAGGGGAAGAAACACAGGGATAATGGCTAAAGCAATTAATCCTTCGACAATGATTTTGACAGATGAATTTATTG
>CAZPWC010000022.1:0-14810 GCA_964590155.1 uncultured archaeon | reverse complement strand
GCTTCCGATTATGAGTCGGACGATCTAACTACTGATCTACAGCGACAGAACTGCCCAGCCAGTTCACATCTGGGCATTATCTTCGCGGCTTTGCCGCTCGATAAAGCTTCTCATTTTCTATAAATTTAAAGATGCTTACAAAAATCTGCGTCGGGTAGGTTTTAAATAGTTGCTTTCTGTTGTTTTTCTATGCACAAAAAGCACAAAACAGGGGTTGCGCAAAAAAACGCTGTTGTTAAAGAAAAAAATGATTTAAATAATTTTGTTAAAAAGAAACCCGGTTTTGTTATTGGGTTAGCTTTTTTTATTGTTTTGATTTTGTTTGTTTTTGTATTTAATTTTTTGGGAACAATTAACCCTGAAATGGAAGGGATTTATGCGAAAGATTTGCACGAAAACAATCTTGCAATAATAGAGTACCAATTAAGTTCAATAAATACACAATTTTCTGGACAATATACTGACCCTTACGAAGATGATATGATTTATTCAATAAAAGATGATTTGGAATGGTTAAAGCAAAAAGAAAATGAAATATACACTTCAAAACCATCCAGCGATGTTTTGGTAAAAGAATTTGCTTTTAGTTACTTTTTGGGGGATGCTTTAGTAGCAAACCAAGAATTTGTGTATGAAAGTTATGATTTAATTGACAAAGAAGCGCTAATAACCCAAGCAATTAATTTGGACTTTGTCTCAAAAGAAATTGTTTCAGAAGACGTTGACGCTTTATTTGAAGGAGAAGACCAAAAAAGAGCGCTTTTTGAAAGCACTTACAACAAACTCATAATGGATTATGTTAAACTAAAAAAAGTTTTACTGGACAGCGATTCTGGAATGGAAAGAAAAGTTGTTGAAGCAGAAAAAGTAATAATTATAACAACAAATATCCCAATGGCAAATATCCCTGAAGAAGATTTTGCTTAAACTTTTAGTTAATTAGTTCAAAAAGAAGACAGCCAATTAGTACAAAAAAAGCTTGTTAAATTTACTTTCTGTGAATCAAGTAAACGCCTGAAGCTATTAAAACATAGGCAAGCATTGCTGAAACTCTTTCATCAAAAAAGTTGTAATAGTCAAACAACCCTATTGCTGAGAACAAAAAGAAAGCCGAAATAGCCACTAGAACCATCCCTGTTTGAATGTCCTTGTCAGACATAAGACCACATTAATACACTGCAAAACAAACTATAAAAAGCTTCCTTTAACCGTAAGAAGTTAATCTGGGCCTAAACTTGGCCATTTTTTTCACTTAAAACAAGCATTTTTAATATCCTCACACAGCAATTAATTTACACAAAATGGACGCAAGTCTTTCTTTGTTGTAACCATAAGGAGTAGAGAAAATGGATTATAGAAATGATAGAAGAGGTTCTTTCGGAGGACCAAGAGAAATGCACGACGCTGTTTGCACTGAATGCGGTGCTCAAACAAAAGTGCCTTTCAAACCAGTTGAAGGCAGACCAGTTTACTGCAGGGATTGCTACCAAAAGCACAAACCTGTTAGAAGTTCTAGTGGCCCAAGACGATTCGATAACCGAAGACCAAGAGAAGATAGAGCTGGTTCAGAAGGATCAAATGAATCAGAAGAATTTTCTGAAGAACAATAAGGTTGTTTTTACGGTAAATAAAATTGAAAAGAAGAAGAAAGCCAAAATGGAGTAATCTTCTTTTCAAACCTTTTTTTAATTTGCCCTTTAGGGTTTTTTTATTTTTTAAAACAAATAAAAACACAATTTTTTCCACTTTTTCATTTTTAAAAAACAACAAAACACGAACGTCCAATAAGCTTTTTAAAGGTAACAAGTCAATTCTTTGTAATGGATGAGTCAAAAAATTATAAAGTAGCTGACCTTTCTTTAGCTGATTTTGGTCGAAAAGAACTAGAACTGGCTGAAAAAGAAATGCCTGGGTTAATGGCTTTGAGAGAAAAGTACGGAAAAGAAAAACCACTTAAAGGGGCAAGGATTGTAGGCAGTTTGCACATGACTATCCAAACAGCTGTGCTAATAGAAACACTTGTCCAATTAGGAGCACAAGTTAGATGGGCTTCTTGTAATATTTACTCAACACAAGATCATGCAGCGGCAGCAATCGCTAAGGCAGGCATCCCTGTTTTTGCATGGAAAGGAGAAACACTAAAAGAGTACTGGGAGTGCACAAAAAAAGCGCTTGATTTTGACGGAAAAGGACCTAACTTAATTGTTGATGATGGCGGAGACGCAACACTAATGATTCACAAAGGATTAGAAATAGAAAAAAATCCTGAACTATTAAAAAAAGATTATTCAAAAGAAGGAGAAGATTTTTTTGAACTAATGAATTGTTTAAAAGAAATTTACAAAGAAGATAAAACAAAATGGACAAATATTGTAAAAGAAATTAAAGGGGTTTCAGAAGAAACAACTACTGGAGTTCATAGACTTTACCAAATGATGAAAGACAAAAAGTTGTTATTCCCTGCAATAAATGTTAATGATAGTGTAACAAAATCAAAATTCGATAATTTGTATGGGTGTAGAGAATCTTTAGCTGACGGAATAAAACGCGGAACAGATATTATGGTCGCAGGAAAAACTGTTGTTGTTTGCGGTTATGGAGATGTAGGAAAAGGATGCGCCCAATCAATGCGAGGATTTGGAGCAAAAGTAACTATAACAGAAATTGATCCTATTTGCGCATTACAAGCTGCAATGGAAGGATATGAAGTAAAAACGCTTGAAGAAGTTCTAAAAGATGCTGATATTTTTGTTACCGCAACAGGAAATTGTGAAATTATTACCCTAGAACACATGAAAAAAATGAAGGACAGCGCTATTGTTTGTAACATTGGACACTTCGATAATGAAATAGAAGTGGAAAAATTAGCTAAATCCCCAGGAATAAAAGAAATCAATATTAAACCGCAAGTAGATAAATTTGTTTTCCCTGACAAACACTCAATAATACTTTTGTCAAGAGGAAGATTGGTTAATTTAGGAAACGCTACAGGACACCCTTCTTTTGTTATGAGTAATTCTTTTACAAATCAAACACTTGCACAAATAGAGTTGTGGAAAAATAATTACAAATTAGGGGTTTATACTTTGCCAAAAAAACTTGACGAAGAAGTTGCAAGACTTCACTTAAAAAAATTAGGGGTTCATTTAACCGAACTTACACAAAAACAAGCTGATTATATTGGAATACCAAAAGAAGGACCTTACAAGTCAGATAGTTACAGATACTAAATCAAGAACATCAAAAATTAACTTGATTGAAAAATTTAAGCTTTGACTAATTTTGAAACTTCAGCCACAAATTTCCACTTTTTATCATTAGGGTTCCAGCAGAAACGTTTCTCGCTATCAAGTGAAGAAAGCATTTTGATTTCTTTTGAATTGAGTTTGAAATTAAATACATCAAAATTTTCAGCAATACGCTCTGTGTGCTTTGATTTAGGAATAGGAATTAACCCTAATTGAATATGCCATCTTAATACCACTTGTGCAGGAGTTTTGTTATGTTTTTGTGCAATACCACAAATAACTTTATTGTCAAGTAATTTTCCGTGCATTATTGGACTATAAGACATAATAACAATTTTTTTCTTTTTACAATACTTAGCAAGTTCTTTTTGGCACAAAAATGGGGAAAGTTCCACTTGATTTACTGAAGGAATTTCTTTTGAAACTTTTTTGAGTTGATCTAAATGAGAAATGGTAAAATTACTTACCCCGATTGCTTTTGTTAGCCCTTCTTCTTTAAGCTTTTCAAGTTCTTTCCAAGTAATTAAAGATTCTTCTACCGGCCAATGAATTAAATATAAATCAACATAAGAAAGACCTAATTTTTTTAGACTCTTAAGCAAAGCTTTTCTTGGTTCTTTATGATCAGAATTCCATAATTTTGTTACCACAAAAATATCTTTTCTTTTTATATTTAATTTTTTCATTGCGTTTTTTATTCCCTTTCCTACCCCTTCTTCATTTTCATAAATAGCGGCAGTGTCAATCAGTCGATAACCTGATTTTAATGCAAAAAGTACTCCCTTTTCAGCATCTTTTTTAGATAACTGCCAAGTACCAAAACCAATTTGCGGCATCAAGGCGCCTGTATTAAGTTTCAAACTTGGAATTTTAACCACAACATTCACCTTAAAAGTATTAGAAAAATAAAAAAGCCTCTAGAGGGATTTGGACCCCCGACCCCCGGTTAATTTGCAATGCTATGATACAAAACCGGTGCTCTACCACTGAGCTATAGAGGCGACAATATTGTCGCGAAATGCGCAAAATTGAGCTTTGCTCAATTAACATCAATAACTAAGATTCCGTTAATTACTTTTTAAAAGCTTTGCACAACGATTTAGAAATGACTTTTGGAAAATTATCCCCAAAAAAAGAGTCAGAAATATGCCTTTCTTGTGGAGAGTGCTGTAAACGCTACTGGATAACCACGCTTCCTGAAGAATCAAAAAAAATATCAAAAAAGCTAAAGAAAAAAACTGCTGAATTTCTAAAAGAGGATTGTGTTCTTTTAGTAAAACTTTACCCAAAATCAGTAAAAGGGGTGCTTACTTTTCCAACAGCATTTTTCCCTAAAAGAGTTGTTGAAGAATTAAAAAAAGAAATACCTGAACTCCCTCAAAGTTTTTTTGTTATCCCCCAAGTAGTGCTGAGAAGAGAAGGAACAGAACAAAAAGCGTGCGCTTTTTTGCTTAGCGATAACAAATGTGATATTTATTCTGCCCGACCTGAGCCTTGCAAATTATTTCCTTTTATTGCTGTTGAAGGGTTGCGAGAAAATTATCCTTTTTGCGGATTATTTAAATCAACTTACAAAGATTTATTAAAACAATCAAGGAACTATTTCAAAAAAGTAAAAAAATACTTTGATTTAGTTGATAAGAAAGGATTTTCCTCTGTTTGGAAAGATCCTCCAAAAACAGGTTACTTATATTTGAATGAAACAAAATTGTGCGAAATAACAATTGACGAGCTTGAAAGAATGGTTTCTGCAAAAAAAAGAAAATGAAAAAAATAATAAAAGAAAAAGGGTTACTTTATGCAAGTAGCTCTCAAGTCAAGTTCTTTTTGCATTAAGCTTTTTCCTTCAGAGGTTTCTTTTTCTGATAAATAATCTTCTGGCCACCAATAAATTTCTTTATCCCCTAAATTTGACAGGCAAACACTTCTTTCTCTTACTGCTTCAAATAAATCTGATAAAGTAGAAATGTAAGAAGCATCAGCGAGGTCATTATATTTCATCCCTTTAATTCCCTCCATTTTTACTGAATTAGTTAAAGGAATTAATTGGTTTGGCGTCATTATTTGTCCGCCTGGAGAGAAAATCAAATCGTAGGATTGATCTGTCGGAAGGAAGGTGGATGTTTTTACTGAAACTGTTCCTGTTCTCTCTGCTTCTTGGAAACCTATTCCGTAATATTGTCCAAGCAAAATATCGGGTGTTTTGTTGAGTAACTTTGTTGAGTCCTGACCGAAAAAGTCTTTACAGCCCTTAAGTCCAGTAACTAAAAGCAAATTATTTGTTACTGGTTTTACTTCAGTATTTTGTTTTTTCAAAGTGTAAGAAATTAATGGAAGTTGTCCCTCTGCCCCTTGGATAGAAATAAGCATAGGAGTAATTACTGTTGGAGAAAATATTGCTTTAGAGTTTGAATCATTTGTTCCATTAAAGTAGTACTGGTACTCCAATAATTTTCCTCTTCTTGAAGGAAGGGCATTTAACCAAAAGAAATTACTTAATTTAGTAAAAGATAATTTTGCAAGAGAATCTTTTTGTTTTGTAGTTAAATAAGAGCCGTCGCTTTTTGAAACAAAAAATTGCTCTCCTCCAGATAAGGCCGTCCCATAATCTTTTCTATTATTGGATGCGTTTAGACCCACACTTCCGTCAAAAGGAGTGTAATAGAAAGGACTAAAGCCCTCATTTATTGGTTGAATCATTACTGGATTGACAATTATTTTTGCGTTAAGAGAGCCTCCTAAAGAAATTAATGGGTTATCTTCATCATCATAATCAATTAGGATTTTTATTCTATAAAGACCCGCTCCAGGTAAAATAAATGAAGTGGCTTTTTTCATTCCGTGTGACTCATCACTGAAATAAAATCTTGAATCGTTAGCAAAATATGTTCGCATTCCTTTTTCAGAGTCAGTGAAAGTGGAATCTGCTTTCAATATTGAAGTGGAGTAATCTGTTTTAAAATCATCTTGGAAATTTAGTCCCAAACCATCCCTCATCAAGTAAACATTAAAGTCAAGCAAACTCAAAACTCTCTCAGCATCGTTAGCATACTTTCCTTCAAAGAACTCATCATATCCTTCAGGAGGAGAAACAACACTATCCATAAAATAATACAACGCGGGTTTTCCTTCGTAAGTTTTTGTACTTAATGGGATGTGACAAGAAGGTTGGGTAATTGTTGTATCTGTTGGTTTAATTGATTTAAGGACATCATAAGCCTCATTTTTTGGACAAGAGGTGGTTGACCTTGACATGAATTCATTAAACAAAGATATTTTCTTACTAACTAAAATTGATAGTTGTGTAGAATCAAGGTATTTGTCTTTAGTTGATTCGGGAGTAACTTGTTGCCAATCCCAATTAAGCAATATTTTTGGCAAGGCTTCTTCGCCTGAATTTCCACTCAATAATCCATTTTCACAAAAAGCTTTTGCCTGTGTAGCAGCTGCTTTTCTTGGAGTAGCATTAAATTTGAAGTGATACTTGTAAGTTACTTCTTGCGCGCTAGAATCAGGAACATCAAAAGGACCAAAAGTCCCTGTTGCTTGTGTCTCGGAATCATGTGTGTGTTTTGTTGTTGAGAGAGAAACTATTCCGTAGCCATTTTTCTTTAACCCTGAATTAACAAAAATTAAGCCAACTTCTTGTTGTTCATAAAAACCAAATATTTTGGGGTCAGAAAAAGACCAAAAAGATAATACGTTTCCATTAGAAACAATAACATCTTTTGCATCTGTTAACAAATTTGTTTTGTAATCAATTAATTCTAATTTTACTCTATTAGCGCAATCTTCTAACATATCTGAATCAAAACCAGTAAAAGAAACTCTAACTTCTTTTGGCGCTTCTTTTGTTTGGATATTTGAAACATCAACATTAGTATTTCTGTTCCCTGTTAGCGGAGAAGAACTCAAAGGATTAGTGTCAACTGTAGTGTACACTCCCCCTTCATAAGCTCCATTGATGAAACCATTCGCAACAGCAGAAGCAACTAACCCTGTTAGGGTTACTTTATCAAATTGTTCTGAAGAAGAAGTCAAATCAATATTAAAAGTTGCAGCATCAGAAGTTTTTGCTGATTCTTTTGATAAATACGTTGCTGCCTCGATTGCAGCATCAATTGATACTTGCGCATTTTCTGAAGCAACAATTGCTTCATCAATTTTATCCATTGCTGATTGATATTGCGCAGTCGCATCAACTAATTCGTCAACCCAATCAGTAGTCATTTGGCGCCACATTGTAAAAGCACCATTTGCTAGAGAAATTGCTAAAAGAGATATTTCAAGAGCAGTTGTTTGGGCAAGTCTTGATTCTAAAAATGCAGCTACTTCTTCCGCAGTAGCTGTTGTGGGAATACATTGCATGGATGCATTTGCTAAACCAGATGCAGAAACATAAGAAACACCCATCATGCCAAGAGCTTGCAAAGCAGAGTCTACAAGATTCGCCCACATAATAAAGTTGTCAAAATTTGAAAGTGCATCAGCTTGAAGAGTAGTTATTTCATCCATAGCGCTTAATTGTTTTTCTCTGGAAGTAACAAGACCCTGAAGAACTGCATCATTTTGATTTTTTAAATCCATCAAAGCTTGTTTTGTTTTAGCATAATCACTGGATATTGAAGAGAAAGAATCAACTGAAGCATTTTCTAAAACTAAAGCGGCAAGTCTTTGTGATTCATCACTCGCTTCTTGAACTTCAGAAATTGATTCAATGGATTCATCCGTAGCATCAAGAGCGGCGGAAGGATCAATATCGGGAGTTTCTTCTGTCAAAGAATTAATACTATTTACTAAATTAACTGCTTGTAAAGCAGCTTGGGTACAAACAAGAGTTTCTGCGGCAATCATTTGAGCACACGGACCCGAGCAAATAGCAGCAGTTTTTGGTTCAGCTGCAGCAAGGCATGAAGCTGACTCATGAGTTACAACCGAAACACAATCCGCACCAGAACCCGCAACCAGCGAAGTAGCACTTGTTGCTATAGAAACGTATTGCGAAGCCACATCAGCGTTTTTATAATCATTCCATTCTTCAGCAGCATCAGCAAGCGCAGTAGCTGTTTCTCCTGATTCAGTAACCAAATCAACAGAATCATCAATTGTACTTTTTGTTGCAACAACATCAAGGTAAGCTTGTTTTATCAAAGCGTTTTTTTGCGCGGAGATTTGTTGAATTGTTTGGCGGATGTTATCTATCATTGCTGATGAACCCATTAGTGCGGCTTCGTACTTTCCGTCCCCTGCGTAAGTTTCTTGAGTGTTTGATAATTTTCTCCACCAGGTTTTTTCTGAAAGAGCACTGCTTATTGGGGACACGGAAGAACCCATTGTATTATTTGAGCCTGCGGTTATACCTAATGAGCTCTTATACAAAGAACAAATACTTGCGTCAATTTTTATTCTTTCAGAAAGCTCAACATTTTTTACTCTAATAGAATCTTTTGAAGAATTGCCCATTAAGGATAGAACATATCTATCAGGAATTATTGTTTCATCAACCGGTTTTACAAGTATTTCTTTCTCATCAATAAGTGTTTTTTCAAGTCCTGGAACGCGAGCTTTTACGCTCACCCCATAAACTCCTGGAATTTCTCCGCGACCAATAGAAATTGTTTTTGTTTTGTTCAAACCTTGTAAAGAAAAAACATTAGCAAAAACATCTATGCCTCCTTCATCTGCAAAAGAACAAGTCGGGTCCCCGTCACACAAAATGAAATCAATTTTGTTAGAAGCACATTTTGATGCATCAATTGTTATTGAAGCGGAGTCATCATAATTTTCTATAATTGGATCTGAAGAGGTCACAAAAATGCATTGTTCTAAATTATCTAAAGCAACATCAAAAGATACTTTTGCTTCTGAATTTGCTGAACCAACTATTACATCAAAAGAAGCTCTCTGGCCTACAAAATCTTTGAGTGGAGTAAAAATTACTTTTCCGTTATATGTTCCCGGAAC
Source organism: uncultured archaeon (assembly GCA_964590155.1). Classification (GTDB taxonomy): domain Archaea; phylum Iainarchaeota; class Iainarchaeia; order Iainarchaeales; family JAAZKV01; genus JAAZKV01. The sequence goes on along the minus strand of CAZPWC010000022.1, from coordinate 5,598 downwards.
TAAATCCTTTTTTATTGGCAAAGGATTACTTGCTAGAGTTGAACCATCAGAAAAATCTTTAAATAAAAATTCAACATTGCCCATGCGTTCTGTTTTCCAATCAACTAGAGCAAACAGTGAGTCGTTTGTTTCGCAAGAAACTCTAACCTTCACATCAACTTCAAGCACTCCTGAGTGGGTTGTTTCCGAAACGCTTTCTCTACTAAGTTCAATACACCCATAACCATAAAACTCACCAAAAATTAATTCAACAGGAATATCAAGCGCAAGAACTTCATGATCATTAGAACCCTCAACATCATTTTCTATTATTAACTCTAATTCAAATACAAGAGAGCCATCAAGTAGTTCTTCAATTTCTTCATCAGTTAAATCCAAATCATCTTCAGGATTAATAAATATTGTAACAGTTCCATCACTACTTATGATTACTGATTCTTCGTTTAACTGTATCCTGCGCCCATCACTCAATTTGATAACTGCTTTCACTGTTTTTGTGCCGTCTGATAACCCGCTTGTTTTTAGAACTATTTTTTTTGTTTCCCGAGGATTTGCTTTTTCCGTTAAAGTACTTCCGTCAATTGAAAAAGCGTCAACTAATTCGCCATTAATTGTTAAACTTCCTTTCAGAGACAAATCTTCTCCTGTAGATGATTTTGCCCCAATTTTGTCTTTTGGAGGGACAAATAAATCTGGGCGAACAATTGGCAAAACAATAATTGCAATAATTAGTAAAATTATGATAAAAAGCACTGCTATGCTTACGCCCATAATTTTTTTGCCTGATAATGCCCCTAAAATGCCTGGAGTGGATTCATTAGACCCTTCAGAACCCTCATAAGAATCATCGTAGTAATTTGCTCGTGGCATAGAAAAACCCAACTAAATTAAATGATTAATTAAGCATTTTTTAGTATATAAATACTTTCAAAAGAAAAAATTCTAGTGGTTTTGGCGTTACCAAGTTTTTTAAATTCTTCAACCCTTGTTTATTTCAATTACTTTGAAAGTATTAAGGCTTGAGGTGTTTTTGATGGAAGGAAGTATTCAATTTATAGCGAATTATGATGATTGGAAAGCGATAAGGAAACAAACAGTTACGGAAAAAACTGATCCTTTAACTGTCATGGAATTTTTGGCTGGACTAACTAATAGCGTTGATGGAAAAGTGGAAATTAATTTGAAGAAAAAAGTTGATTTGGTTAAACTTGACGCGGCTATTGAAGCACTTGGACTTACAAAAGGAGACGCGATAAAAGCTTTGGAAGAAATTAATTCAAGAAGTATTTCAAAAGTCATTAATGAAATAAGCGGAGTTCCTTCTTTGCAGAAAAACCAACAAAAAGAAGTGGCTGGTTTTTGTAAAACTTACGCTACAAGAAAATGCCTCAAAGCATGCGGATTAATGGTGGATTATTCTCAAATAGAGATTCCTGGAATGGGGAGACTTAAGAAAAAAGTTCCAAAAGAAGTAAAAAAATAAATTAATCTCAATTTGTCGGATAATTTTTTGGTGAAATGTTTTGGAAGAAATAATAATTAACCAATTACTCCAATCATTTTCTTCCCCCCCTTTGGATTTATTTTTCCAAATAATAACTTACTTAGGACACCCCGCTTTTTGGGTTTTTATTGCAGCATGGTTTTTTTGGAGTGGGAAAGAAAAAAAGAGTCTCGCAACAATGACTGTTGTATTATTTGCTAGCGTTGTTAGCGGAGTGCTAAAATTTGTTATCGCAAGACCAAGGCCTGAAGGACTTTTGGTTTTAGAAGAAAACGCTTCTTTCTCAATGCCTTCAGGACACACAACAATAATAACAGCAATTTATGCTTTTGCTAAAGACAAAGTAAAACCTCACGAAAAAAAAATACTTTTACTTTCAGTACTTATTGCGGCAATTTCTAGATTATATTTAGGAGTCCACTATTTGAGTGATGTTTTAGCAGGAGCAATATTAGGATACATTATTGGAAAACTTGTTTGGAAATTTTATGGAAAAATAAAAAAACTAAAATTCCACATCACAAAAATCCGAGAAGAATTTTTTATAATCGCACTGATAATAATCACATTAATTCTTTTAGGAGTTCTCCCTGAATGGCTCACAGCAGGATTTGTAATAATAGGGTACTATATAGGATACGCTATTTTTAGGCACACAAAAATAAAAGTCCAACCAAAAAACAAAACTAACTCAATTATTTTAGGAACAATAATCCTTGCCCTAATAGGCGTAACTGCACTATCTTTGCAAGGAATACTAAGCCAATTAACTTTTTTAATCGCAGGAACCTTCATTACCCTAATTTGGCCCTTTATTGCGGAAAAGTTAAAACTTTAACAAGAAAGCAACCTTTAAAAAACTCCTGTAAATAACTTATATCACCTGGTGAACTAACATCAGTCACAGGATCAAAGATCCCCCCTTAGTTCAGTAGCTAGAACGCTTGGCTGTAGAATCTTTAACATCAGGGAAACCTGATACAAGCAAACTGTTACCGAGAGATCCCCGGTGCAATTCTGGGAGGGGGGATTTTTTTCTTAAAAATCACGCCGACCAAAATCTTTTTATAATAGTTTGACTCATCTTGTTGTTATGACAAGTAAAATAGTTGCTATATTGGGAATTATATTTTTTACTATCCTTATTTTGTTTTGTGGGGGATATGTAGTTGTATTCTTTTTACATAACTTGCCTTGGTCAGTAAATAATTTGATTAGTCTTGTTGTGTGTATATTTTTTGCAATTCTTTTAATTAAAGCAGATTTTGAATGTTTAAAAATACTTAAAAGCAAATAATTAATTTGATTTGATGTTAATGGAAACTGAGACTAATTTGTCTGTAGCGTATTCCGAGTTCCCCGTGTGCAATTCTGGGAGGAAGGATTTAGTTTTTATAGTAGTTTAATCGTTTTTTTAATGTGAATCTCAAATCCGATATCGCAAGTTTGTTACTTTCCAATCTAATGTTTTTGGTAATTATTTTAACACAAGACATAACCCTTATTGGTGTATTATTTGTATACTGGTCACAAAATTGTATAATTGGACTTTTTCATTTTATAAAAATGATTTCAACTAAAAATCCAGCCGGAACTAACGAATACAAGTTTACAGACCAACATAAGGACCTAATAAAAACTAATTTTTTTTATATAAAAACAAGAGAAAAAACAGCAATATTAAGACAGATGAAAAAACCAGAACAATTATTTTATTCATTGTTTTTTCTTTTCCATTATGGGCTTTTCCACATGGGGTATTTAATGGCAATAGTATTTATTGCCCCCATAATGTTGTTTGTTTCTCAACCCAGCATAAATATTGCGTTTAATGAATACCTTTCTTTAGCAAACCCATTTCTTTGGTTAAGTATAGGTTTATTTTTTATAAATCACTTCATTTCATATAAACAGTATTATGATCCCGAAAAACAACTAAATTTATCCAGTTATGTGTTTTTACCATACTTAAGAGTCATCCCCATGCACTTAATTATATTTGTTGCAGGATGGTTATTGTTAAACCAACAAACAAGCGGTTTTAATCCCGTAGCATACACTTTGGTCATTTTAGTTTTTTTAAAAACAATAGCTGATTTAATTATGCATGTTTATGAACATAAAGAAACTATTAAAGACCCACTAAAAACAACATTAAAATCAATAGTAGTGTTTACAATTATTTTTGTTTTAATTCTGAACAGTATCCCTGTTCCAAAATATACACCCGCCCAAACATTTGTTTTAGATAATGAAATAAATGCGTGTTATCAAAGCAAAGATGATTATGCTTGCTTTGCTGATTTAGCAATCCAACAAAAAGATTACAATATTTGTAAAAATATAGGGTACACCTTAGAAAGAATGCATGACCCAGAAACATTCAATTCAATTTGTTATTACAAAATATTCGAAAAAACTGGAGACAAAACAGTTTGTGATTTAATTACAATTGATTCATTGAAAAAAACTTGTTTTGGCAACTAGGTTTATGTCCACTACCAGAGAACACCCCTAGTGCAACTCTGGGAGGGGGGGATTACACTTAAAAAAGTGGAAGGCTCGCGACCAAATACTAATTCTTATAAACTTCAGAAGCTTATTTTTTACATTGTGTTAAAATGAATAAATTGATTTTGTTTTTGACTTTATTTTTTGCAATTTTTTTACTATTTGGTTGTACCGAAAACAAAGGGGGTTTTCCTGATGGCAATTCAATTGAAGAAAAATATTTTAGGAATGCGTTTAACGAGGAAAATCTTTCAATTAGTTTTTCTCAAAGTGTTGAAAAAATAAAAGATGATGTTCCAAAATCGGTCAAAATATATGTTAATCTGAATCCAAACGAAGGGGAAGATTTTTTGTATGAATACTCTTTAGAAGATCAGACAAACAATTCTGGAGGTTGCCTTGGTAATTGTGTTGTTGTTAAGGCTGACGAGAAAGGAATTCTTGATGACACTTATTTTGAAAAAGAGTATGATCTCACAAACAGCATTACGAATTTTGAATATAGTTTTTTTGTACTCCAATTTAAGGTTATAAGTCCAAAGGGCATAAATTATCTTGTAAAACAATCCTACTCTTGTAATGGTAATAATTGTACTGTTACTCAGCCAAGAATAATTAGAGTGTTTCCTGAAGATTTTGACTTTAGTACTGCTTGTGTGGATAAAGGAACAGATTATTACAAAGATCGCTGTTTGAGTGATCTTGCTTCTGAAGCAATAAGACTTGACGTGTGTAATCTAATCACAGATTATGAAGAGAAAAATAATTGTTATCGCGCAATCGGGGCTTTAACAAGAGATACAAATATTTGTGAAAAAACACAGAATGTAACTAACCCCTACAGAGATTATTGCTTTAAAGATGTTGCTACTTCAAAATACAATGAGCAAATTTGTGAAAAAATTTCTAAACAACTAATAAAAGATCAATGTTATTCAGAGATCGGGCCAAAGAGGGGAATTGAAGCGATATGCCAAAAAATTGTTGAAGATAAAGAAGCGCGTTCTGATTGTTATTCGGGTGTTGCACAAGAAAATTTTGATTTTGAATTATGTGATAAAGTAGAAAACGATGAAAAAAGAGGTCGTTGTTATGGTAATTTGGAAATTAGGAATATTGCTGATTGGGTTTCAAAAGACAATCCAATATGGAAAGAATTTACTACTTTAAGTATTGAACAATTAAATAAAAAAGGATCAAATGGAAAATTTTCAGTTCAAGGGTATGTTGTTGAAAAGTATGAATGCCCGCCCTGTCCTAAAGATGCATTTTGTGAAATGTGTATGCCAAACCATGTAGTTTTTTCTTCTGAGAACGGTGCAAATGTAGTTGAGATTAATAAGTTTACTTTGTATGTTGCAAATCCAAAGTGGTTCAAAGAACAAAAGCAATACACTTTATATCTTACAGTAAGAGAAGTTAATGACCAACAATACTTATTTTTGAACGGAGAAAATGATTAACCAAAAGTTGATTAAAATGGAAACAGAAAATAGTTTGTTAGTGGAAGCAGATACCTTGACTCCCCTGTGCAACTCTGGGAGGGAGGATTACACCCGAACCAGAAATACAAGTATTAAATA
>CAZPWC010000021.1:0-15355 GCA_964590155.1 uncultured archaeon | reverse complement strand
GACCCGGGTTACAAGCTTGAAAGGCTCGTGTGCTTGACCACTGCACTATCGGGGCACAACTTCACAAAGCTCCAAACAAATCTTTGATTTGTGGGAGCAGCAAAATCCATGATTTTGCTTGCTGGCATGTTAGCGTACTGCTCTGCAGTACACTTGCTCGCTATCGCTCGATTCAATATATTTGTTCGATTTAATTAATTGCTTACCAAGCGTTAAAAGAAAAGTTCTCGGAAATGATTTATAAAGGTTTCTTCAAAGGGGTTTCTTCTTACTTACACCCACAACTAGTATAAGTTGTTCCAGAAGGACACGGTCCAACAAAAGGAGGAGAACACTCTCCAGATGGAAGAATTGTTGTTAACGATTTAGACACCAGAGTATTTTGGTTAATAGAATCACTTGGAAAAAAATTCCTGTCTATGACATTTGTATTAATCTTTTTTGTAACAATTAAGCTATTGTTTTCTTTACATCCGCATGAAGTGTATTTGGTTCCAGACGGGCACGGTCCAACAAAAGGAGGAGAACACTCCCCATCAGGAAGAATAACGGTTATAGGTTTTGATATTACTATTGTTTGGCCTTGAATAGGATTGTTATTGGTCTTATTCAAATCCAATTTACCTTGTGTAAGTGTATTAATATCTTTACACCCACAGCTAGTATAAATAGTTCCCGCAGGACATGGGCCGACAAATGGAGGAGAACAATTCCCATTAGGAAAAATAAGTGTTATTGGTTTTGTCACCCTAATAGGAATGTTGCTGTCAGGAACTGATGAAATAACATTCAAAGAAAAATTCTTTTCAACAACACTGTAACCGTCACTAACCTCTAATGTAACTGAATATTGCCCAGAAAGCAAAAGAATAGATTTTGTATTAAATGATTTTGAATTAATTCTTCTCCCGTTAATTTCCCAAACATAAGTCAAAGGGTCATTATCGGTATCAATTGCGTCTACGCTAAAAACAAAAGACTCATTCGGCAAAATATTTACGTCCCACTCAGGAGTAGTTGCAATTATCTCAGGAGGAGAATTTGACTCAATTGAAAATAATAAATTCTTTGAATCGTAAGACAATTCATCAATCGCGAAAACCATAATGTTATAGTCTCCAGGCTCTAAAAAAACCTGATTTTCAAAAACACTTTGAGTGACAAACGCAGACATATCCCCATTAGAGTTAATTGACACTATACGACCGCCTGACTCAATATTTGGTTCACTTTGAGAAGGCCCGCCTCCAATTACCACAGGAGGGTTTTCCAAATTAGCAGAATTTGCATACAATATAAAAGTATTATCCCTTGAAACAAGTTCTCCATTAAAGTACCACTGATAGCTTAGGTTAGAATCAGAATCAACTGCAGAAACACTAAAAATATTACTTTCCCTAATGTACATGCTGTTTCCATTGCTTGACTCAACAGTTAGTATCTCCGGAGGACTATTGTAAGGAAGATAAAATATTTCTATTTTTCCAAGAGAAGCAATTGAACAATTATCTGTCATAAGACTAATTGGAACATCACAGTACCCTTGAGCATCAGCAACGCAATCTTTTAAGAAATCATTTACTTGATTTTCAAAACCAGAAACGGTCATATCTTCGTCAAGAACTCCTGATTTTTCCCAAACAAATTCATTTCCCAAAAAGAGCATCGGATTTTTCGCAAAAGGATTTATTGAATTAACGCTTATTGTATTTGACTCAACTGTAAACTCTGAATCAGAGACAATCACTTTTGCGATATGTTCGCCCTCGCTAAGTTTTGTAAAATATTTATATTCAAACATATCCTTCTCAGGAACAACAGAAACACCATCAATTTCAAAACGAACGTTCAATGTGTCATAATCTGGATCAAAAATTCCTGCAACAAATAAAGCATTTTCAAATATAGAAACCGAATCATCATTAGTCAAGAAATAACTTATTTTTGGAGCATTATTCGAATTAACACAAGTTGAATCCAAGCATAATTGATTTACAGCGCATTGTTCTGAAATTAGCCAGTTAGTAAACTCAAAATAATCTACAGTGCATGAAGAACTCATTCCTGAACAAATATAGTTAAGACTTCTTTCTTCAACTGCATTACCATTGCATTGTGATTCAGTTAAAATATTAGCTTGACAAATAGTACCTTGTGATTTTAGTGTTCCATCAGAATTACAGCAAGGATCTGAAGGATTACATTCTTTTCTTTGGCAGGATTGGTTATCAACAGAATTGCTTTTTTGACAAGATTTATTTGAATAGCCTGCGGATAACCAACTTGACTCATACACGTCGAGGTATGATTTTGCTCTAACATAATCAGCTACTGTATCAATTTCAACCCAAGAGTCATTTTCAAATTTTATTGAACTGGTACCAATAGTTTTGCATTTATAATAACTTGAGGAACAAGCAACACTTTCTGGAGAAAACAAAACAGTTTCTTCATCAAAATTAAATGTCCAATCATCATCATATTCTCTACCGCTATCATCCCAATCCACATTATTATAACTATCCTCAATAATGTAATCCCAATTAAGTCTTGTCGCGTCACCATAATCCGCATTTGATACTTTAAAGTAAGCGTCATAAACAGATTTGTAGCATTTTGTTCCGCTAGGGTAATAATGATCGGAATGTACACGCGCATCTGCATAAAAAGAATCATAATTTTTTTCTTCATCAGAATCATAAAATATATGACTCCAACTATCTGAACATCTTGCATCAGCGTAACAACTTCGCGTACAATCCCCTGTTCCGCAAGAAACCCCATAATCAACATAAGATGAATCGCATGCTATCGGCGAGCAATCATTTATTTTTGAGCAAATTCTAGTGCAAGTATCACCCGAACAAGTTACTCCTCCATCAGAGTATCCTGCAGGACAACTATTCGGAGAACAATCAACGTAAGCATAAACTGCGGTCGATAAAGAGACAACTAACAGTAAGAACAAAAACAGTAACTTAGATTTCATTCCATCCCCCCCCTTATTTCAACCGAAATACCTTTTACAACCGAATTTTTGGGCACTTTAATTGTTTTTATAATTGTATCAGTACCTTGTCCGGAAACTAAATCAGGATTCACATTTGTTACAATATTTCTTGATTCAGCAACACTTTTTGTCACAGGGTTTATTTCAAAAGTAAACGAAAACTTAGTAGGCGGATTAAAAACCCCGGTCTCGATATATTTTGTCGCAGAAGCATCCAATTCGTCTGAATATTTAACAAACTTATCAAATGCCTTTTGTATCTTGCCATAATCACCAATATATTCAGGAAATATTTTTTGAATATGAGCGGTAACTGAATAGTGAATCAAAAGTTTTGCCTCCAGAACATCATAAATCTCTGCTTTTTTATAATTTTGAGCAGCAAAAGCAAGCCAGTAATCTTCATCCCCTTCAATAATGTCAAAATGCCCTTTTTTAAGAGCAAGCTTTTCATAAGTTTCATAATCCAGTACATTAACTCCTTTAAGTTTTGAGCGCGCAATTTTATCAACAATCAGTTCTTCAGTTTGCACGCCAGCGCTTCCAGTAAATTTTATTCCTTTTTTTGTAAGGGTTGAGTGAATAATTTCATGAGGCAAAGTATTTTTTAGTTGGCTTTCAACAAATTCAGTAGCGGTCATAACCTTGCTCGGGTTTGTGCTGATTTGAACAATTCCTGAATTTAAAGTAATCCCAAGAATCCCTTTTGAATCTTCTATAACAAACGCCTCATTGTCAATTAACACATCAGCAAATCGTATTTCAGGAATACTTTTTGGATCAATACCTAAGTCTTCTGCCGTTGAAAGAATTTTTTCAGAAAGTCTTCCATTCTCCGCGATTTTCAATGGAATTATTGCATTTTTTTCAGCTGTTGAAACAACTATCTTTATTCCAGTATCCCCTTCAACTTTAAATAACGCGGTTGTGGCATCAATCGCAGCTGATTTACCTAACGTTGATAAAGCAACTTTATTTTTATTTAAATAACTAAATCCAGAATCGGCAGTTTTTTCTCCAGCGGCAAGCATCTTGTAAAGAGATTTAGCAACAGCTTCATCAGCATCAGGATTTTTTGCAACAAATAATGAAAGTTTTCGTATTAAGTCAGGACTATTCTTTATTGTTTTATACCCCGCTTCAATTAACCCTCTGTCAAGTGATCTAACCGCAACTTTGAAAGTTGATTTAAAAAAAGCTATTGCCGCATCTGCGCCTTCCTCAGCAGCAAATGTTACAGGCGTAGCTGCTGGAACAGTAACAACAGTTCCAACCACTGCCGAATAGCCTATTACATCATAAGCAAATGCACCGTAAACAATATCACAAAAAATTATTTCAACCAAGTCATCATTAGTCAAAAAAGAAAGCTGCGGAACAAGACTTAATGGATGGTCACGAACACACCTAAAAGAATCTCTAATATCAAAAATTATTTCGGCAATAGGCACAACGTTGCATACCATTTCGTACACAAATCCTCCGTCCCTTGCAACAAAACAACCTACAACCAAATCTCTTTTCTTCAAAGCAGGATTCGCTCCTTTTTGAATCATTAATTTTAGCGCAAGAATTGCGTCATAAACTTCATTATCAGCATGAACAACAACAACACTTTTCCCGACAACCCACGGGTTTTCGTAAATGCTTAGCTGAGCGTCAGAATCTTTTTTTGCTCTACCTTGAGAATCAAGCAAACACTCAATTGCTTTATTTGAAGAATCATAACCTACTAAAATTAAAGTTGACTTCAGATTTTGGTAATCCCAACAAGAAGAAAACTCACTTGATTTTTTTAGAAGAACAGGAAACTGATTTTTTAGATCAATTAAAAAAGCCAAATCATTTATTGTTTTATTGGCTTCTCCTGATGCGGAATCAAAATAAACAATTACAATAGGATCACTTTTTGCAATATTATCAATCTCACTAAAATTGGATGCATCAAGCGAAGGCTCAACTATAAGCTTTTTTGATGTTTTAGTGTGAGACCCAACAGTTGCTTTGAAAACAAATTCCGGACGCATATATTGATCCTCAATATAAATCGCATTCCAAGAAACTTTTGCGGTGTTAGAAGAAATAGGGGCAGTTAAACTCATTACAAAATCATCTGGAAAAAATAAATCATATTCCCAAATCTTAAAGGTCACAATTTCACCATTAGCACAATTTTCTGTTTTAACTGTTAAATCAAGAGGGTCCCACTGCACTGCAGAACTCTTTGACCAAGTTACTTCTTTTATGTTACACTCACCCACAGGTGCCTGCGCAGTACAAAAATTACTCTCACATTTTTTTTCAGAAGAACAATGCGAATCTCTTAAACACTCAACAACAGAAGCCCCATTTGTTCCTTGAAGACAATAATTAACGGATTGCTTGGCCCATTGTCCGCTAACACAAGTTTCTTTTACTGTTTCACCATTGCATTGTGTCTGACCGGACACACAACTTGAAGGAACTTTACACGAATTGTTTTGGCAGGTTTTTCCTGAAGAACAATGTGAATCTCTTAAACACTCAACAACAGTAGCACCTGCAAATGTGCTAAGACAATACATTACACTTTGCTGAGCCCATTGATTACCAATACAAGTTTCTTTTACGGTCTCACCATTACATCTTGTGCTGTTCTCAGTGCAAAAGCCTTGAGTAACACAAGCATTATTTTGACAACTTTTTCCTGAAGAACAATGTGAATCTCTTAAACACTCAACAACAGAAGCCCCATTTGTTCCTTGAAGACAATAAGTTACACTTTGCGGGGTCCACTGACCACCAGCACAAGTTTCCTTCGTCATTTCACCATTACACCTTGTTTGACCCTGAGTGCATACTGAATCAAGTCCACACACCCCGCTCATATTACAAGTATTTGAAGAACATTCTCTTGTTGATTGTCCAGGTATTGAACAAACAACTCCGTCAGCTTTTCGTGAAACACAAGTGTTTGTTAAAGCCAAGCAATAATCTGAAGAGGAACAATTAGTTGAAGAGACCCAATATGTTGAACAGTCATTATTGTAATATTGTGTTTCTATTCCTACAAGTCCTCCATAACATCTCTTGCTGCCTGTTGTTCCAGAACAAGATTGATTAACTGAAAGATCTGAAGAAGTTCTATTAATTGAGGTTTTGTCATCAACATAAGCTGTAAAAGCTATTTCGGGAGAGCCCCACCCATCAGATAAATCAGGCACGGTAAAAGAAACAGTCGCTTTTCCTCCGGAAACATTTGCATATTTTGTATCAAGAATGTCATCAAATAAAACATCATTTTCAAAAATAACAAATTTAATTTTTACACCATTTGCAATATTACTCACATTTGCTGTTAGTGTAACGCTCTCATTTTCATACACTGAGGACTTGCTCCACGAAACCGAACTAATTGACCCAAAATAACAAGCAGCACTTGAACAATATTCATAATCAGCACAAGTCAATTGTATTACTGGTGTTGGTGTTTCATAACAGCTATTTGAAGAAGAACTGCATCCGCGCCCGTAATAATCTTTGTAGATGTCCCTGCCTGAACAATAAGCAGCTCCATAACCTGAAGAACCGCACTCTGATTTTTTGCTTTGTTTTCCTCCGCAATTATCATAATAATAAACGTCTCCTCCTTCACCAGCACTATCGCATTTATACGAAGCAGTAGTGTTTGTCACACTGCATTCACAATGAGCTCCTGTAGTACCCCAAGGATCAACACAAGTTTGAGAAGAAGAACAAGTGCCTAAACTTGAATAACACTTAGTGTCACCAAAAGTTTTACACTCATAAGGATTTCCTGAAATGCACTTTGTTGGATCAAGCCCGGTGCAAGAATAAGAATAACCAAGTTCACTACATGTTTTTGGATTGCACCCCCCATTTACTCCAGAAACACATTTATGATAAGAATCACAAGTTTCTGTTTTCAGCCAACAATAATCAGCCCAACCCATCCAAGTACAGGCATAAACCGTAGAACCAGAACAGGCTTCTTCAGCAATTTCAAGTATTGAACAAGAACCAACAGTATTTGGATAAGAAGAGCATGCCGAAAAAACTGCAGGGACAACCAAAAAAGAAAAAATAAGTAAAATTAATAGTCTGCTATCAAAGCAACCCAAAATAACCCCGCCAACAATAAACTACTTAACCGTAACAAATAAAAACATTGACGGCTATTTAAATGCAAAAATAAGTCAAAACGTCTCTCCTTTTGAAAACCCCCAAAGCATTTGAAAAACAGGGAAAGGATTTAACAACACTTAAAAAGCTTTCCCTGATAGTTTTTGTTATTGGTGAGTCATTATGGCTGATATTCCTGAAGCAATTGCTAGACGTTTTACTAATGTTTTTGTTTGCCAAAACTGCAACGCTACTAATAGATCTGGTGCAGGCAAACCAAGCAAGTGTAGAAAATGCGGCATGAAGAGATTTAGATTAAAGAAGAAAAAGAGAAAAGCTGCAGCAGCTGCATAAAATTCTTTAAAATAATCACTAAAACAAAATGCTTACTTGATATTAAAGCGCTTTTTTTCTTTTCAGAAAGGCTTTTTCTTTTCAGAAAAGCATAAAAACTACAAAAACTCTTTTCTTTTAATGAAAATGACAACAAAAAGCAAAGCAAGCGCATTGATTGAATTAATGCGTTTGAATAATTGTTTCATGGCTTCTGCCGCTGTTTTAATCGCAGCAATAATTGCTTCCACCACACAAAACATTCTCCTACAACCCCTTATTGGTAACTCGGCAGCAACTATTCTAGCAATGGTTTCCGCTTTTGTTATTTGCGGAGGGGGACAGGCAATTAATGATTACTTTGATGCAAAAATTGATTCAAAAATAAACAAAAACAAACCAATCCCAAGCAAAAGGGTAAGCAAAACACAAGCATTAATTTTCTCAATTGTCCTTTACATTACTGGAATTGTTTTAGCTTCACTAATTAATGAATCAGCTTTCTCAATAGCAATATGGATTGTTGTTCTTCTGACAATTTATTCAGGAGTAATGGGTAAGGTAAAATATTTAGGAAATATTGTGGTGGCTTTTGCTACATCAATGACATTTATTTTTGGAGCCGCGGCAATAAATAATATTACTCCAATAATTTTGTTATTTGCTTCAATAGCTTTCTTTGCTAATATGGCTAGAGAAATTACAAAAGACTTTGAGGACACAAAAAAAGATAAGGGAACAAAACAAACTCTACCAATTGTTTTTGGAAAAACCGCTCTACCAATTGTTAGCTTTTTTTATTTTGTTGCCCCAGCGCTAGCAATAACAGCAGGGATATACCTAAAACTAAATTACCTATATTTGTTAGGAATGGTTATATCAACACTAATTTTTGCTTTAGCATTTAATTCATTAATGAACAAAGATTATTCTACTGCACAAAAAAAATGCAAGGACGCGATGATGATTAGTTTGATAGCTTTTATTTTAGCAATAGTTATTTTATAATAAAAGTTATTTTATAACAAAACCAAGTTAATTAAACAATTGTACCAAAAGCCACTTACCTTAAGAAAATCATTATTTTTTATGAAACCAAAAAGAATTGTTGTTGTCGGCGGAGGAAGCGGAAGCTATAACATACTAAAAGGGCTAAAAGAATACTCAAAAAAAGGATTAATTGAATTAACAGCAATTGTCGCCATGACTGATTCGGGTGGCTCAAGCGGACAATTAATGGACGAATTTGGTTTTTTACCCCCAGGGGACTTGAGAAGGTGCCTTGTCGCTTTATCTGATGAAACAGAGATCATGAAAAAGTTGTTTCAGCACAGATTTGAAAGTAATGGAAACCTAAATGACCATAGTGTTGGAAATTTATTTATTACAGCACTTACGCAAATAACAGGGAATGAAAATGAGGCGATAAAAGAAGCGCACAAAATACTTAAAGTAAATGGAAAAATCATTCCAGTTACTTTAGAAAAAACAACTTTGGTCGCAACCCTTGAAGATAACGAAAAAGTTATTGGAGAAACAAATATTGATTTGCCGAGAAAAAGCTCAAATAAAAAAATAATTTCAATAATGGTTGAACCGAAAGCAAAAGCAAACCCCGAAGCAATTAGGGAAATAAAAAAAGCTGATTTTATCATAATAGGGCCGGGAGATTTATACACAAGCATTATCGCTAACTTAGTAATTGGAGAAATAAGCAAATCAATTTGTGAATCAAAAGCAAAAAAGATTTACATCAGCAACATAATGACAAAGTTTGGGGAAACAAATAATTTTACGCTAGAAAACCACCTTAGCGAGCTTGAAAAATACCTAAAAAAGAACTGTATTGATCTTATTGTTTACAATAACTCAAAAATTCCTGCAGCTCTTTTAGCGAAATATAAAAAAGAAAATGCCCAACAAGTGGAATTTCAAAAAAATCTACCAAAAAGCAAATTTGTTGGAATTGACCTTGTCACAAGTAATGATATCGCAAGACACAACCCGAAAAAAATAGGAAAAGTACTGATGAAAATTATCCGAACCACTGACTAATGCTTTTTTGCTTTTCTTCGCCTCTTTCGCCAGGCGGAAGCGAAGCATTTGCCATTCGCCAAAGCGAATGACAGAATCCCTAATTATCCGAACCACTGACTAATGCTTTTTTGCTTTTCTTTCTCATCCTTTTTTTTCAAAAACGCATTAAGAGTGCTTTCAACTCGTTCCATAGAAAAATCATGCTTGTTAACCAAGAAATTAATTATTTTTTCTTTATCAGGGTTTTTTTGCTCAATTTCTTTCAAATCAATTTCGTAACTAACAGGGTTCAAGAAAACTTCTTCAATTTCTTTATAATCAAAATCAGGCTCGTTTTTTGTTTCAGCAATTATTTCATCAAAAGAATTAAATTTCTGCACTAATTTGAGAGCGGTTTTTGGGCCAACTCTAGGAAATTTATCGTTAAAATCAGTTCCCACTAAAATCCCTAACCAAATTAACTTTTCTCGAGAAACATTTAACCCTTCAAGAACTTTTTTTAGTTCTAAGTGTTCTGGTTTTATTTCCACAAAAAAGTTCTTTCCAGGGACTTTTCTTTTCCCAGAAAAACCAATGTGCCTATACAAATCACTTGCCCCAAAAAGCAAACAATCAAAATCTTGAGAAACAACTCCATCAATTTGTTTTCGCGAACACATTACTGATGCCTGCGCTTCCCCTTCTTGCTTTGCTTCAATAACAGGAATACCCATTAACGAAAGGAGTTCTTTTGCTTCAACAACCATATCAGGAGTTAATTTTAGTGCCCTTGAACCAAATTTTTGCGCTTCTGCAAGATTTCCTTCTTTTAGCGCATCCCCGCTTCTTTTTTCCGCATCAGTTCTAACTTCTCTCCGCTTCCTAAGAGTTTCGGCTTTTAGTTGAGAAGGTTTTCCATCAAAAACAAAAATAGGTTTTATCCCCAAATCAACTAAATTAAGTGTTCTATAAAACAACCCTGTTAAGTGCGAAGTTACATTTCCATGAGAATCAGCCAAAGGCATTCCATCAGGGCCCCTAATACTTGCAAGAAACTGGTAAAGCATATTATAAGAATCAATTCCAAGTTTTTTGCCCGCTAAAGAACTAAGGGCAATTTCTTCTTTTTCAACAATCCCTGAAAGATTTACACCCAAAAAAACCACTTAACAAAATGTAACAAAATCAAGAACCAAAGAATTTTTAACCCAAATAACAACCCAAAAACTAATCCAAAAAAACAAATTTGCTTAACTTTTGGTTTTGATTAACTTTTAATTTAAAGGATAACCCCAACATAAGGAAGAAGATTCAATAAAAGAGATACCAAAAATAACCATGCGAATAATCTTCCAATAAACTTTCTTGTTTCTTCTTTTGAATCAAGTCTCATAAAACCAGCGTAAGGTTCTAAAACTATCTTCGCTATCTTTCCGCCATCTAAAGGATCCGCAGGCAAGTAATTAAACATCCCAACAGCAAAACTAAGCAACACAAAGAAAAACAATACCAGCCAAACAGAATTTAGTACTAAAAATCCTGGAAAATACCACCAAGGAGGCTCATACCCTGTTTTGATTGGATCAAATTGAGCCCCTATAGCTTTTATGTTCAAGTCCTCAAAAATAACTGCTTTCATTTCAAAGAAAACATTTTTGTCTCCACGCGAAACAAAAAAATTCATATCAGTTCCAGAAATAGCAAATTCTTTATTTAATACACTCGAACGGTTTATGTCAACCCCGTTAAACGAAAGAACTATGTCTCCTTCTTCTAATTTTCCAAAAGCAGGAGCATTTTTGTCAATCCCGCAATAAGAAATTGTTTCCTGAACACTAGTCACTGCAATTCCTGAATAAGTTTTTTCAGATTCTGCGTCAAAAATTGGGGATATTGGGGAAACAATAAATGCAAATGCTAATAGTAATATTATTCCGACAATCATTGTAAAAAAATTTGATGCAGGACCCGCACTTAACATCATTAAAGCTTCATGATCTTTTCCTTGCTCAAATTCTTTATCATCTTCCTGAACAAAAGCCCCTAAAGGAAATATTCCTGCAAGCAACAAACCGACTGAGTGGATCTTTTTCTTATAATAAGCAAGCATTATTCCGTGACTTAATTCGTGAACAATAAGAATCATCCCTAATGAAATCCAAGCAATTGCTGGAATAGTTAAACCAAGACCCGGGATAGGAATCCCTGGGATAACCGGAGCAACTGAAGGACAAATTTGTTCCGCTGAAAACAAAGCAACTAAAGAAAGATAACCATACCCGATAAGGATTGCTAAAGAAAGTCCTCCAAAACCAAGTAAAATAAATCCAACCATAGAGAACCAAAAGATTGGCTGAAGAGCAGGAACAGCAAACAAAATTCCTAAAACAAAATAAAAAAATAATCCAAGAATTACTGTAAATGCCAGCAGTAACACAATTCTTCTCCAACCACCTAATTTTCTTGCTTTCCAATAATCAACCCAAGTTAAACCAAATCCGGCAAATAACCCAAGAAAAGCAATTCTTTCCACCCATTTTCCGTGATGAGCTATATCATATATCTTTTTGACTAATTTTCTTGTTTGAACCATCATTAAAAAATAAGGGACAACAAAAGGCCTAGAAAAATCTTTTGATAACCAAAAAGCATTAACTCCAAAAACTAACAGACCAACCCAAAACAAAACATTGAATAAATCTGAATCTTTTTCGAAATAAAAAACAACAGCAGAGAGCAAAATCATTACTGCAGAGATAAAAAAAGCGTTTCTTGTTAATTTCTTTCGCTGAACAGAACTAATTTTTGGCTCAGGCAAAGAACCTTTTTTTGAAGGCATGAAAGAATAAAAACAATCAACTATAAAAGGGAAACTGATGCAAAAAAACTAATAAAAATAATAAAAAACTAATTAAATAATTCTTGAATTCCAGACAACCCTATTGGATCATCTTTAAGGAAAAGCTCAACCGCTTCTTTTAGATTCAAAAGCGCTTCTTTTTCCGTAGAACCTTGCGAAGCAACCCCTAGTTCAGGACACTGCGAGACAAATAACTTACCTTCTTTGGTAATAACTGCAGAAAATTTTTTTTCTAATTGCTTCATGGTTTCACTAAACACCCTAACCCCTTATGCATCATAAAAAGACATTTCATATGGCAGTTGACGTGACAAACTGAAAGGTTTTTATATTGTTAAATGCATTAAGTAGTTAACATTTCCCCTAGTGTTCCTTTTTGGGACACTAGATGTTTTTTCTTATTTGTATAAATTGTCTAAAAAGTCTTTTTTGTCTAATTGAACTGTTTTATCAACCGCTTTAAGAAGGTGATTTGACAATGAAAAAATTGATCCGCGTGTTCTATCAGTAAAATAATATAAGCACATTTTTGTTCCAAATATTTTTCTTACCCTGCCAATTGCAGGAACAAAATCCGTATCCCCTGAAACAAGAATTAATACCAAGTGCTTTTTTTCCATTGCTTTTTCATACAAATCAAGTGTAATTAGGGTATCGACTCCTTTTTGACTAAAAACATCTCCAATCTTTTGAACGCGCCCCTCTCTAATTGTTATGCCTCCTTGTTTTCGAATCTTACTCACAAAAGAATCATACCCCGCTTTTAACAACGCTTCTTTTTCAGTCGGATTATTACTTTGAAAAGGCGGTGCAGTATAATAAAAAACGTGCTCACAAACAAAACCCTCTCTTTTTGCCAAATAATTCGCAAACTTTAAAATGTCCAATTTTAAGTATTTCCCATTTCCAAAAAATTTTGAAAGAGCTGACAAATAACCAGCGTCAATAAAAACAATTGTTTCGGATAACATAAAACAAATCCAGAATTTAGGGATTTTAAATCTTTACAAAAATTCGGCAATTGTCGCCAAAAAACAAGGCATTTGGTCTGTACAAAATATTACAGGTTTTTGCCATAATTAGTTAAATAAATGAAGTAAGCAAATAAATTATGAAGCAAAAAAGTTTTACTACGCGAGTTTCTTTTTTTCAGACAGCGATAGCTTCATGTTGCTGTTAAGCACGCACTTTATTTGAAATTTAAATAAGGTTAGTCACTACTTAAAGGAGGTTTAAAGATGGCTAAAATTTATGAAAATGTAATTGAAATGATTGGAAATACCCCCTTGGTTAGAATAAACCAGGTTGGTGAAAACAAAAAAGTAAATTTTTATGCAAAACTTGAGGGGCAAAACCCAGGAGGAAGCATAAAGGACAGAATAGCGTTAAAGATGATTGAGCAAGCAGAAAAAGAAGGGCAGCTTAACCAAAATAAAACAATAATAGAACCCACTTCAGGAAACACAGGAATAGGACTGGCTATGCTTGGTGCTATTAGGGGTTATGCCTGTTGAGATAGTGATGAGCAAAGCTGTTTCAATTGAGAGAAGGAAAATGATAGAAGCATTTGGAGCAAAAATAATACTCACTGATGAAAAGCTTGGAACTGATGGGGCAATAAAGAAAGCACACGAATTAGTAAAACAAAACCCAACCAAATACTTTATGCCTGACCAATTCTCAAACCACTATAACAAATTAGCCCACTACGAAACTACCGCGCAAGAAATATGGGAACAAACAAATGGCAAAATCGATTACTTTGTTTCAGCCCTAGGCACTTCAGGAACCCTCATGGGGGTAGGTGCGTACTTAAAAGAAAAAAACCCTTTAATAAAAATTGTAAGCGCGCACCCAACAAAAGGACACTATATTCAAGGGCTAAAAAACATGGAAGAAGCAATCGTTCCAGCAATTTATAACCCTTCAAAAATTGATGAAACAATAATGGTTGATACAAAAGAAGCTTTCAAAACAGCTCTAGAAATAATCAAAAAAGAAGGTTTGGAGTAACTGGATATTATGGTGATACAGAAGGAAGAGAAAGAAGCTGGATAAAATTCCCAACGAAAGATATAATAGATGTAACTAAAGAATCTGGAAGGAATTATGTCGAATCAGATCAAGCAAAGATCGAACGGGAACTTAAAAAAAATCAGGGAAGAAAATTTTCATCCATCCATAATCATCCAGTTCCAGAATACAAATATGAAGAAGGAATCGGAAGTGTTCCAAGTTACCCAGATCTTTTTTATTTTTTATTAGATGACAGAGAAAAGTCGTTATTTATCTCTCAGCAAAATGTAGAGACTGGAAAAGTTGAAGGTTATTATGTATTTAGGAAAACTAAAGACACCCCCCATTTTTCGGTAAATATGAGGAAATTTTTAGAAGATTGTCAAAAAGATTCTTCGGGGTATAAAATACAAGATAAATTAATTAATTCAGACCCTAGAATTAAAAAACTAGACGAAGCTATTGCAAAATATGAATATGTCTCCCTAGGATCCGAAAAACAAGAAAGCCAGAAGCAACTTAACGAATTATTGGATGAGTATCATGTACAAGCCAAATATATTCCTGCCAAGGACTATAGATATCACCAAGGGTTTAGGTTTTCTCCACTAGAATCATCTTTAAAGATAATCATTCCTATTTTAATAATAGGAGTTTTTATTTTTTTAAGTTATAATAAAATTACAGGTAACGCAATCGCAGAGTTATCAACCAATACATCTTCTTGGGTTGGCGGTGTGTTATTAATTGTTGGTTTAGTCGTGAGTTTTTTCTGGTTGAAAAGTAAAACGAAATAGTTTTAGTTTTGTTCGCAAAGTCAGCCCCCTAAAAATCTTCTTTTAGAAAAAGAAGCAAAACTTAGATAGTCAGCCCCTCGACGAAACGAAAACAAGTGCCTTCTCTTATACAATGCCCACCCGAAAATATGATTTCTAAATACAAAACGACATTCTCAAAAACTCTAAAATTTTGCCTACGGCATCGTTGCACTAAATTTT
>CAZPWC010000020.1:0-15555 GCA_964590155.1 uncultured archaeon | reverse complement strand
CAGGCGCAACAAGAGTAAGCAATATTTCTTTCACTTTGTCAAAAGAAAAACAGGAAACTGTAAAACAAGAAGCCCTAATTGATGCGGCAAAAATGGCTAAAACAAAAGCACAAAATATTGCCACAGGGTTAGGAATAGAACTAGGCAAAGTAAAAAACGTTTCTGAAAGCTACAACTATTACACCCCAAATTATAGGGATTATAGCTATGCAATGGCTTCAGATTCAATGGAAGCAAAAATTGATACTCCAATAAGTCCAAGTGACGTATCAGTAACAGCAAACGTATCAGTAACATATGAACTGAAATAAAACAATTAAAACAAATTTTTGAAAGGGACAAAATGCCCTTTCTTTTCTTTTTTTAAAAGCATAGAAAAAGAACGCAGTAAAAACCCTCAAATAACAACACATTTTTTAGATTTTTAAGCACTTTGGTTTTTAACTAATTGTGGTTAGGGGTTGTCTTTATTGGAATTAACTCGCTTTTTTAGCAAAATTTCAAAGCACGATGTTGCTCTTGCTGGCGGAAAAGGAGCTTCTTTAGGAGAAATGACACAAGCAAAAATACCGGTTCCTAACGGTTTTGTTATATTAGCTGATTCTTTTGAAAAATTCTTAGAAGAAACTGATCTCAACGTTGAACTTGATTCAATTTTGGACCAAGTTAATCACAAAGAAATGGAGTCAATTGAAACCGCTTCTGAAAAAATCAAAGCACTAATTTTAGGGGCAAAAATGCCTAAATATATTGAAACACAAATACAAAAAGATTTCAAGGAATTAAATACAAAATATGTTGCTGTTCGCTCAAGCGCAACAAGCGAAGATTCTTCAAGCGCAGCATGGGCAGGACAACTTGACAGTTTTTTGAACACCACTAAAAAAGATTTGCTTGACAAAGTAAAAAGATGCTGGGCTTCACTATTTACCCCAAGAGCAATTTTTTACAGATTTGAGAAAGGATTACACAACACAAAAATTAGTGTTGCAGTTGTTGTCCAAAAAATGGTTGAATCAGAAATAAGCGGAATAGCTTTCTCTGTTCACCCAGTAACACAAGACAGAAACCAATTAATTATTGAAGCAGGATTTGGTTTGGGTGAAGCAATTGTTTCAGGACAAATAACCCCAGATTCTTATGTTGTTGAAAAAGTTCCGCGAAGAATAATTGACAAAAATGTGAGCGAACAAGAAAGAGGACTATTCAAAATTGAGGGCGGAGGAAATGAATGGAAAAATGTTACAGATAAAGGGGCACAGCAAAAACTCTCTGATAAACAAATAATGGAACTAAGCGAAACAATTTTGAGGATAGAAAAACATTATGCCTTTCCGTGCGATATTGAATGGGCTTTTGAGGGCGGAAAATTCTTTATAGTACAATCAAGACCAATAACAACGCTAACTGATAAAGAAAATGATAAAGAAATGCCAAGTGCTGAAACAAAAGAAACTTTTAAAAAAAAAAGTAAAAAAAAAGATAACGAAGGCAAAAAAACAGAAAAAAAAGAACAAATCCAAAAAAATGAAGTAAAGCTTGAAGAAATAACTCCTTTACTGAAAAGCAAAAAAGAAATTCAACAATTCCCTTCAACTATTTTGCCACTACTTTGCGCGACCGAATCAGCAACATACATGAAAAAAGCCTTAGGATTCACTTATGATAATTTTTACTTTGAATTTACTGGAGGATACGCTAACATGTGCTATTTTTCAAAAAACAATCACGAAGTAGCAGATAAACTGATGAGAGAATATGGTAAAGATAAAAGTTATTTCAAAAAAGCAAAACAACTTTATGAAAAAATATACGCCAAAGAACAACAAAAAAACTTGGAAAAGAAAGAAAAATATTTTAAAGATAAGAACTCGCAAAATCTTTATGATTGGATAGAACAAGCAACTTTACTGCCAGCAAAAGGAGTTGGGTTGGCACACTTAATAGAAGCCATCTCAATGACAAAAACACACGCGCTAAAAGACCAGCTCGCTGAGAAGATAAAAGATCCGCAAGAACTATCAAATGCTTTAAACACACTAACTTCTCCTGAAAAAACTTCGTTTTTTGCAAAATACCAACTCGCACTCAAAAATGCTTTTACTGAAAAAAATAAGGAAAAGCAAAAGAAGCTTCTTGAAAAAGTAGTAAATACTTACAGCTGGATAAAAAATGGTTACACAGGAAAAAAAGAACTAACTATTCAAGAATTATTTGAACAAAAAGGAAATTTGCAAGACGTAAAAGAAATTAATCCGAAAGAAATTCAAAAACAAAAAGAAACAATAAAAAAGAAATCTGCCCTTTCAAAAGAAACAATTGAACTTGCTGAACTATTTTCTTTCTTAACTACATGGCAGGACGAAAGAAAAGAAGCAATATTAAAAGGAATCACAGAAATTTGTGATGCAATAAAAGAATTGTCAAACTACACAGGAATAAGTGAAGAAAAGTTATTGTTACTCACTCCTGACGAAATAAGAAATAAAAGATTTTTGGAGCCAAAAATACTTGAAGAGCTGGCAGAGAGAGAAAAATACTTTTTTGTTTTTTACTCAGCAAATAAAAAACCAGAATATGCTTTGTTTTTTGGCGAAGAAAACAAGAAAAAAATTCAGGAAATTACTAAAGAAGAAAATCAAGTAAACATTGACTCCATATACGGAACATGCGCTTCAACAGGAAAAGTCATAGGCAAAGTTCAAATATGCAGAAACATTAATGAGATAAACAACTTTGAGAAAGGAAACATACTTGTAGCATCAATGACGCGACCTGAATACTTACCCGCAATGAAAAAATCAATTGCTGTTGTAACCGATGAAGGCGGACTAACTTGTCATGCGGCAATAATATCGCGCGAACTAAACATACCCTGCATTATAGGGACAAAATACGCAACAAAAGTACTGAAAAACGGGGACCTAATTGAAGTTAGAGCAAACCACGGACAGATAATAATACTTAACAGAACAGGGGAAGAAAAAGATTTCCAAAAACTAAAAGATTACTTAGAAATAACTCCTCTTGATATTAAAACTGCGAAATGTAACTGCACAATTATTGGAACCGTGTTTAAATCATACGTTGACCCAAAAAGCATTTGCGGAGGATACGGGACTGTGTTTATCCTATATAATAATTTAATTTTGTCGCAAGATATTGTGCAGGAAAAAATGGATAGCTTGGAGAGAAACATATGGGAAACATCAATCAAAAATCGCGCTGTATTAAAACAGTGGATAACGACAGCCAACAAAGTGCAAAAACAATTGGACAAATTCGCGCTAAACGCAGAACAGCTCAAAACATTAAACAATGCAAAACTTGCAAATTATTTTAACAAAGTTATTGAAAAAAGCCTTGAGTGGTGGCTTTACGGGGCAGTGGGAGAAGAAAAGGGACTTATTGTTGAAGAAAAAATAATCCCCGAACTAGTGAGAGCCAATAAAATAAGTGAAGAAGAGGCAAGAGAATACATAATGGTTACAACAACACCCAAAATCCCTTCTATCTTTAGCAAAGAGCGCGAAGCCTTCCTTGACCTGTGCAAAGAAGCGTCCCAAAATAAAGAACTCTTAAAAATAACTGAGAAAAAAAAGCTTACCCTTGAGGAAAAACAATTCTTAAATAAAGTAAAAAAGTACTCGAAGGATTTTTTCTTTGCAGGAACAGATTTTTACGATTCCCAAAGGACAGATACTGAAGGAGTTCTAAATCGCATAAGGGAACAACTAAAAAAACAAAATAGTTCCCGGATAACTGAAGAACTAAAAACACTAAAAAACAACATCCCATCCCTATTAAAAAAACAAAAAACTATGAAAAACAAATTAAAACTCACAAAAGATGTAATAAATTATTTGTGGTACTTTAGCGAGATGCAAAAATGGATAGATACAAGAAAGCACTCAATGACAAAACAATTCAAGTACATAAACAACGTACTGGCAGAAACCGCGAAAAGAAAAAAATTAAGTTACGGCCAAGTAGCCAAATTATTTTCTGAAGAAATAATAGAACTACTTAAAGGCGATCTTTCTGTCCTTAAACAAGCTAACAAAAGAGACCCTTCAGTATTTATCCGCAAAGCCAATACCCCAATGAAAGAATATAATGGAGAAGAAGCGAGAGAAATAATCCGCCTAATCAAAAAAACAAACATACAAAACGAAACAATAAAAGGAACTGTAGCAAGTAAAGGTGGACAAAAAATAGTAACAGGAAAAGCAAGAATAGTGATGAACCCCACAATTAATCCTTTTGAGGAAGGAGAAATCCTTGTTACAACAATGACAAGAATAGAATTTGTCCCAATAATGAACAAAGCGAAAGCAATTATTACTGATGAAGGCGGAATAGCGTGCCATGCAGCAATAGTTTCCCGCGAACTGGGTGTCCCCTGCATCATTGGAACAAAAAATGCGACACACACACTGAAAAGCGGGGATGAAGTTGAATTAAATCTTGAAACAGGAGAAGTAAAAGTACTTAAAAAAAACAAAAATTTTGATTTAAATGAAATAAAAAAACTTAATTTGTCTTTAGAACACATTGATTGCAGATGGCTTTACTTAGATATTCCTTCTTATTGTTTTACAAAGCCTTTTATGAATTCAACATTTCCGTTCAGTTTTGTCGCCCCGTACATCAACGGCATAGAAATGGATTGGGTAACTGATAAATCAGATCACCAAAGGATTTCAAAAAACTTGCTAGAAAATGATACAAAAAACAACAACTTCTTCTTTGATTTGCACAAAAAATGGTTGAAAAGACTTGAAAAAATGTTTTCTTTTTATTATGATGAAAATGACAAAAACTATTCTATACTTTCTGACAAAGAGCTAAAGAAAAAACTTGAAGAGATCTGGAAATTTTATACAAAAGAAGCTGTTTTTCCCGCAATGATTGACGGATTTATGTTTTACGCCGATGAAAGACTTAACAACTTAATGAAAGAATTTGCTTTAAACAAAAAAACAAAAGAAACCTCAAACAATTTATTCAACGTTCTTTCAGCACCGACAGACGAATCCTTCCTTAACAAAGCGGAAAATGATTTAATTAAAATAGCTTCAGAAAAAAAGAAAGGAAAAAATATTGAAGAACTAGCTGAAAAGCACTGCAAAAGTTTTTCTTATATAAATGCAAGTTATGGTGATTACAAACCATACACAAAAAAGGATGTTATGGACAAAATTGAAGAACTGCTTAAACAAAACACATTAGAACAAACTTTTCCTGGAAGAGAAAATAAAAAAGCAAAAAAACAATTGTTGAAGAAATATCCCTTTTATAAAAAAGCGCTGCAACTAATTATATTAAGCGAATTATTCACCAAATGGCAGGATGAAAGAAAACAGACAACACAAACACACATTTGTTTGGAATTAAAAATAATAAACGAAATAAGCAAAAGAAAAAAAATTAATATTAATTTACTAAAAGCGTGTCACTACGAAGAATTGTATAAAATTCTTGACGAGAAAAATGTACCTGAAGGAGCATTAAAACGATTTAAAGAACCGACAATTGCTTTTTTTGTTGATGGAAAAATTGTTTTAGAAATAGGCGGAGAAAAAGCGTTTAACTTTATTGAATCAATAAAGGGAAAACATGATTCTAACATAACCCAAATATATGGATTGGTTGCTTTCGCAGGAAAAGTCGTTGGCAAGGCAAAAATTGTTAGAACCTTTGCGGACTCAAAAAAAATCAAAGAAGGAGATATTTTGGTAATACCAATGACGCGGCCGGAACACACTCCCATAATGAAAAAAGCTGCTGCAATAGTAACTGATGACGGCGGAATAACTTGCCATGCGGCAATAATGGCAAGAGAACTAAAAAAACCCTGCATAATAGGAACAAAAATAGCCACACAAGTTATACAAGACGGAGACTTAATTGAAGTAAAAGCAAATCATGGACAAGTAACAATACTTGAGAAAAAGGTTAAAAAACAAAGGGCGAACTGAATGGTAAGAATTAATTCACTAGGCGGAAAATTAATCAAAGATAAGGACTTTTTTTCGACAGGCGCTGCAGAAGCAGACCCTATTTTTTACTATGCGTGTTTTGTTGGGATAGCCACTGCAGTTAATGACTTGGTTTTACTCACTAACGAAAACCGTTCCGCAAAAGCTTATGCACAAAAAAAAGACAGTAAAATATTAATGTCTACTTGGACAAAAAAATCAGAAAAAGAAATAAAGAAAGCGTTTTCTATATGGAAAAAGAAGTGGGAAAAAAAAGAGTCTATTCTTTACACTCTTGCAAAAAAACCAACTTCTGACTTAATTAAGGCTTGGAAATTTGTAGACAAAGTTATTGCTTCGCTTTATGAAGACACTTATTTTATTGAATCAATAGACCCTTTTGCCGACGAACTCGAAAACAAACTCGCACAAAATCTCAAAGCAACCGGAATTGATGAAGCCCTTTTTCATGAATTAATTGCACCAGTGGAACCGACCAAGACTCAAATGGCATCCATTGACTTTAACACAATATATACTGGAAAAATGAAAAAAACTGATTATGCCAAAAAGTATTGGTACATCAATGGAACTTGGAGCGGAGGAAGCATTTTGAATGAAACAATGCTTTCAGCTGATTTTTTGCCGAAACTTGAAAAAATGAATTATTCTAAGCGAAAAAAGCTCCAAAGCGAACTTCTCAAAAAACTTGATAAGAAAACACAGGATCTTTTCTTTTTGCTCAGAACTTTCGCCTTGTGGAGAGAAGAAAGAAAATCTTACGCACAAATGGCGAATGTTTGCTATTATGAAATAGCAAAAGAAATTTCTAAGAAAGAGACTCTCAACCCAAAATATATTTATTGGATTCGCCCTGACGAAGTTGATAAGCTAAAAAAGAACAATTCTTTTGTCCAAGAAAGAATGTCTAAGTGCGCTTTTTTGTTCCTGCCAAAAACAAGTCCAACCCAAACCATTACAGGAGCTGAGGCCCAAGAAATAATTAACGAATTTACTCCAAAAAAAGAGGTAAAAGAATTTAAAGGAACCATTGCGTGCAAAGGAATAATCCAAGGAAGAGTAAAGGTTGTAATTAAATCTCACCAGTTCGGAAAGTTTCATAAAGGAGAAATTCTTGTAACCACAAGCACTCGTCCCGAATATGTCCCCCTAATGAACATTTCTTCAGCAATAATAACCGATGAAGGCGGACTAACTTCTCACGCAGCAATTATTAGTCGCGAACTAAAAAAACCATGCATAGTTGGAACAAGAATCGCAACCCACACACTAAAAGATGGAGATCTAATAGAAGTTGATGCAAATAAAGGAATTGTGAGGAAAATAAAATGAATCCTAATGAATTTGAATACATGGCTTCAAGGCCTATGACAACTCAAACTTTTGAAATAAGAGGAATTTATTTTTGCTACGGTGCAAAATTAAAAACAAGAATAGGGTTATCAAGTGGAAACGGTGAAATTGAAATTTATCTAAAAAAAAGTGAAATCCAGCCCTATTACAAAAATCTTTTGAAAAAAGTTATTTCAAACCCAAAAAAACATTTTAAGGAATTCAAAACTCTTGAAACCAAAATGATTACTGCTGCAAAAAAACTCAACAAGTCCGCAACAAAAAGCAAAAAAGAAATGGCAAAAAGATACAAAATATGGCTTAAGGCATGTATCAAATTAGCTGATGCGAATTTTGTTCCGTTCGCAATAGATACCATTCTTGAGCCACAATGCAAAAAAGAACTAGCAAAAAAGTACAAATCAAAAAGCGAGGAGTACTGGAACGCAATAGCTTCCCAAACAAAACCCACAAACTACCAAAAAATGCGGTTAGATATAATAAGATCAAAACTTAATGGAGTTCCTTCACCAAAAGAACTAGAAAAAGAATATTTTTGGCACACTGAGTATTCTCTTGTCGAAAAACTTGCGGATGAGGAATACTTCAAAAAAGAAATTGACTCAATAACAAAAAAAACTGCGTTTGCGGAAAAGAATAAGCTCCAAAAAGAGCTAAAAAATAACAAAAAAAGACTTCTTTTGACCCTGAAAAAAATAAAAAACAAAAAACTCAAAAGAAAACTAATCCTAATAAACAATTACGCGCAATTCCGCTTTGAAAGAATGGACCTACTCAGAAAGTACCTTGCTTACTCCAGAAAATTCTTTGAAGAACTTAGAAACGAACTTGAAAAAGTGACAAAACAAAAAACCGAATACACAACCATGCCTTGGTTGACAAGCAAAGAAATCCTGGGTTTTTTGCAAAACAACAAATTACCTAATTTTTTAGAAATACAAAAAAGAAAATCAGGAAAAACATACATGATATTTGAAAAAGAACTAAGGATAGAAACAAACCCGAAAAAAGTCATGTGGCTATTTGAGAAATTAAGAAAAGCTCCCACAACACAATACGCAAATGGAACCAACGCATACCCTGGAATTGCCAAAGGAAGAGCAAGAATCATTTTAACAAAAGAAGACTTGCAAAAGGTCAATCCAGGAGATATATTAATCGCAAAGACAACAATGGTGGAATACACTCCATTCATGAAAAAAGCTGCAGCATTTATTACAGATGAAGGCGGCGTTACATGCCATGCAGCAGTTTTAAGCAGAGAACTAAAAAAACCATGCATCGTAGGAACCAAATACGCAACAAAAATATTTAAGGACAATGACATAATAGAAGTTGATGCAGACAAAGGAATTGTGAGGAAAATAAAATCATTTCAAAAAGAAAACGAATGTCCGACCTACCTTAAGTACTTTACAAGAACAATACCTCTCGCAATGGTTGAGGTTTGGTATGCCGGAGAAAAATCAGATCCGCGCCAATACACTAAAGAAGCGCAACCAAGTCACCCTTATATTGTTTTTGAGTGCGCTAAAGGAATAGTAACAACTTATTTTGACCCCGCAGGAATTAAGTGGGTAAAAGAACAAATCAAAGCAACAAGACAAGTTGATAGAAGTTATTACAAAAAAGTAGCGGCAAAATTTAGGCAAAAAATAAACAAGATAAAAAAAGTACTTGAACAAAACCAAGCTGTCCCAATGAAAGAATATGAAACATTTGCTCTGGAGGTCCGACACACCTGGCCATGGTTCGAACTTACGTGGTGGTTTATTGACTTACTTGAGGAAATTAACGAAAAAGAAGGGGAAGAAATGAAAACCCTTCAAGAAACAAGAAAATACGGCGAGTTATTCTATTCCAACAGCACAGAAATAACAAAAAAGAGCCTTGAGAAAGCATATCCACAAATAAAAAACCTTACAAGCGGACTGACATTTAGCGAAGCTATTAGAGGGCAACTCCCCTCTCAAAAAACACTCAAACAGCGCCTAAATTCATATTATTACACTGATTCAAAACTCTTTATTGGAAAAACCAAAAAACAAATAGAAGAAAAATTTAATATAAAAATAGAAAATGAAAAAAATAAAGTAAGTAAAATAAAAGGAACAACAGCTTATCCCGGAAAAGTCATAGGCAAAGTAAGAAAAATTATCTCAAAAGACCAGATAAAACAATTCAAAAACGACGAGATACTTGTTGCCCCAACAACTTTACCTGATTTCTTACCCGCAATGAAAAAAGCGGCGGCAATAATAAGTGACGAAGGAGGGGCAATTTGCCACGCAGCAATTGTTGCTCGCGAATTAAAAATACCTTGCATTGTGGGAGCAAAAATTGCTACAAAAGTCCTCTCTGACGGAGATATTGTGGAAGTAAATGCAAACCACGCTGTTGTAACAATAATAGAAAAATCAAAGAAATAAACGACCAAAACAAAGCTTAAAATACCTTAATTTGTTTAATACATTTAGATAAAATACTTTGAAGAGTGATTTAATGGCAGAACAAAACAACCTCCCTAATTATGACACAAACCCAAGCGAGTGGTTTACTGAAATAATCCAAAAAGCCGAACTAGCTGATATTAGATACGGTGTAAAAGGAGCCATTGTTTTTCAACCATGGTCAGTAGAAGCAATGGAAAAAATGTATGATTATTTAGAAGCTGACCTAAAAAAAAGAGGACACAAAAATTACTGGTACCCCGCTTTAATACCTGAAAGTTATTTCCAAAAAGAAGCCGAACACATAAACGGATTCATGCCTGAAGTTTTTTGGGTAGAAAGCGGAGGAGAAGAAAAATTAGAAGAGAGATTAGCTCTAAGACCAACAAGCGAAACAGCTTTTTACACAATGTTTGCTTTATGGCTTCGCTCCTACAAAGACCTTCCATTTAGAACCTACCAACGAGCAAATATTTACAGGTGCGAAACAAAAGCTACTCGACCTTTTTTGCGCTCAAGAGAATTTTACTGGATAGAAACACACTGCGCTTTTGCAACACAAGAAGAAGCATACCAAAATGTACTGGATGATATGGAAACAACAAAAAGAGTTGTTTTTGGGATATTTGGGGTGCCAACAATTGTTTTTGAAAGACCTGCATGGGACAAGTTTGCGGGAGCGGGAAGAACATTTGGAGCTGATGCAATAACTCCACAAGGACGCGTAGTACAACAACCCTCAACCCACTTACTAAATCAGCACTTTCCTGAAGTATTTGGAGTAAAATACACTGATAAGGACGAGAAAGAAAAAGTTCCATACACAACATGTTATGGCCCAGCCGTTTCAAGAATAATGGCTTCAGTAATTTTAACACACGGAGATAACAAAGGGTTAAAGTTCCCTTTCGAAATAGCCCCAAGACAAATAGTAATTATTCCAATATTGGCAGAAAAAGAGCCAAAAGTTTTGAAAAAAGCAAAAGAACTCGCTGAAAAGCTTGAAAAAGAAGGATACAGAGTGGAACTAGATAATAGTGATAAAAGACCAGGAGAAAAATTTTATTTTTGGGAAATGAAAGGAGTTCCTCTGCGAATAGAACTAGGACCAAAAGACCTTGCATCAAAAAAAGTAATGATTTACAGAAGAGATACTGAAGAAAAAAAAGCAGTTGCTGAAAAGGATATTTCAAAAGAAGTGGAAAAACAAGGAAAAGAACTCAGCGAAAACTTAAAGAAAAAAGCAATGAAAAGCCTTGAAGGGAAAATTGCTGACGCAAAAAATATTGAAGAAGTGAGAAAAATTATGGGAGCTGGAATAGCAAGAGCAAACTTCTGCTCAGTAGAAAAAGATGGAAACGCTTGTGCTGAAGTAGTAGAAAAAGAAACCGGCGGAAAAATAAGGGGAACACGAATTGACAATAAAGAAAAATTTATTACAGGCGAAAAATGCATTATCTGCGGAAAAAAAGCAAAACACGTAGTTTACATCGCGAAAGATTACTAATCAACTTCGACAGCAACTATATTTTTTAAATGCACTTCAGAAAGAGACTTCTGTGGAATTCTCTTACTAACTTCTAGGAGTTCGAGCCCTAAAATATCATTATTTGAGTCCAAATCAACAACAGCAAAGTCATTTATCTTCTTATTTTTTGCAAAAACCCCTTTCTTTAACCGAATATAAACCACATCGGCTTCCTTGCCATATTCAATGTCCATAACTATAACCAATATGCTGTAATTACTATTAAATCAGTATCCTTCCTCACAAAAACGACTTCCAGAACACCTGCCAAAACAAGCTTTCTTTTAACAAACTTTTTATTATTAGCGAAATGGCTTCCAGGCAATCCAACAACAAATAAATATCTTCTTTAGCTATGTTTCGCGTTGACATTCTTTCTAAAGCGTGTTTTGTAAACTTAGTTAACATAAAAAAAGCGCAATTTAAAAGCTTTTAAATACTTACAAAACTTCGTCGATTGTTGAAGCACTAAAGGTTCAGCGACCAAACTTCCACATTCGACTCTTCAATTATTTTATCATGCGTTTTTTCAAAAGAAAACCCTAACTTTTTATAAAATGATTTTGCGACTTTGTTTTTTTCTTTTACTAAAAGAAAAACATGCCCACACTTTCTTTTCACACACTCAAGCAAGACCTTCTTTGCTAATTTTGTTGCAATTCCTTTTTTTCTAGACTTTTTTTCAACAAAAACAGCACTCAATCTGGCAGAACTATCTGAGGAAAAAAATTGTAACTCAACAAAGCCAACGGGTTTCTTTTTTTCAAAAGCGCAAAAAACTAAATAATTTGAATCAGAAATCTTATGAGCAATATCAAAAAAAGAAAAACCAGTGTAAGGAAACTCTGTACTAATAACACCATCAAGCCAAGAAACATCCTTTTCTGAGGCTTTTTTTATTTCCATAAAACCCAGCTAAATAAAGATTATTTCCTCACAAGAGCCATGTATTCATCAATTTCTTTTTCAGAAACCGCGCAACCTGAAAACTTTGTCGCATACAAAGCGGCTTCTAACTCTAAAGTAGTGTGATCAAGTTCGTGATCAAAAAGGTTTTGTTCAAAAGCAAAAGCAATAATATCAACGCTTCTAAAAATCTTTAACCCGGAAAACATTTCTCTAAACGCATCAATATTTTGCTGATTTAGTGAAATGCGTTGATCTTGACGTTTTTCCAAAACCTCTTTCAACCTTAAAGGATTTTCAATTAAGGAACGAGTTGTTCGTTCATCAATAAACAAAGCCCTCGCCCCATTAGTTGTAACTAGCGCTAAAGCTTCCGCTTCGCCCAATTGAAGCAAAGCTAACGGCTTTCCATTAACAAAAAATGAATTATTTGCAAGAGCAAGAATTTTTTGCTTCTCGCGGTCAATATCAGGGGTTGACTTAACAACATTAATCAACACATCAGTAAAAGCATATTTTATACGAGAAGCATTCAAAGAAAAACGCATATTATTAATGGGCCTCCAAACACTCTCGCGGGCAACATCGGAAGGAACCATCAAATCAATTTGATTATGTTTTACAAACTCACGAAAAACATTCATCAAACAAGTGGTCGACAAAGTAATCATTGTGCCCGAATCAATTACTGCTTTAATATTTTCCATAAAAATCACTAATTTGTATTACCTTTAACTAACTCACGCAAATTATCAACCCTTTTTTTTATTGACAAAACTTCTATCTCCTCATCATGCATTGTGGTAAACCCGATATAGCTCTGCACTTCTTTTTTATCCGCACCAGTTAAATCAGCTGATTGAGAAATACTTAACCCGTAAGAATATGCAAGAGAGGCCTGCTTTACTTTTGCTTTCTCATAAACCCCCATAGCAAAGTTTCCAAGCACATTATCAATTCCTTCGATTCCTTTAATTATTTTTTTTAAGCACTCCAAGAGATAAACTTGATCATTCTTTTGGGAAGCAAAAATAGCGGAATTAATATCCTTAGAAATTAGCTCTTTCACCTTATGCCATTTAGGCGAATCAACAAAATGACTCTTTGATTCAATCTTGTGCAAAGCATATGAAATTACTCCAAGTTCAGCTTTCCCATAATCATTCTCAATAGCTGCTTCACGAATTAATCTATTACTTAACCCTCGAAGCTCTAAGACCCTGCGCTCTTTAAACAAACGAAGAACTTCGTTCAAATCATATGCCAAGGGCTTAAACATGAAAAATAAAGCACTTTTTAGGTATTTAATAATTGCCCACTGGAAAAAGAAAGACAAAAAGTGGAAAAACAACGCTAAAAAAGGATTTTTAAAGAGCTTTAAGGAATAAATAAAGAAAGGACAAGTGACTATAATGACTATCTTAGTTCCATTGCTTTCAGGAAAGGAAAATCATGCCCTATTTGTAGAAGCAATAGCAAAAAAGAATGACGAAGTTTTGTTATTGCAAATAATTGACAAAGATTTTTTGGCAAAAACAAGCGCGGCAATGGGGGAAGTAATGCAATTTCACGGACTTTTAAATGAAATGAAAAAAGCGCTAAAAGCAAAGAAACGACCCTGCGAAGAAATAACTGAATGGGGCCACACAATACAAAAAATAATCTCAATTGCTTTACTTCAAAAAGTAAAAACAGTTATGCTGATAAAACAAAAAAACCAGTTCTTTAATGAGATAATAAAAGAACTTGAAAAAAACAAGATTAGTTATGAATTTGTCGAACTGCCTGAAGAACCTAAAGAAAAAAGAATGAAGTTCTTTGGAAGATAAAATAAGGTGCAAAATCGGTTAGAAATGGTTAAATAATAAGAAAGATAATTATTAGTGATGAAAATGAAAGAAAAAATTACAAGTGTTACCCTAATTGAAAACAAAACAGTGGTGGATGATTCCACCCTAAAGGGACAACTTGTCGAAAAAGGATTTGGAGAAAGCAAAGGAAATAAATTAGTACTTGACTTGTTTGAAGCAATATATTTAACTGAAAAGAAAAAAATAGAAATCACCAGCACTAAAGGGGCAAAGGTTTCGACAAAAAAACTTTTTGAAATAGGGTCTAAAGGAGATAAATCATTTTACTCAAAACAAAAAGTACATGAAAACCTACGCGAAGGAGGGTACTGCATAAAAACAGGACTCAAATTTGGTTTTGATTTTAGAGTTTACCCTCGCGGAAAAAAAGTAGGGGAAGCGCACTCCCAATACGGAATACATGTTGCGCCAGAAAACGAAAAATTAACAATGACTCAACTAAGCAGAATGACAAGACTTGCAGGAAACATACACATCAAAGCAATCATTGCTGTTGTGGACAGAGAAGATGAAATAAATTACTACGAACTTGAAAGAAAATTATTGTGATAATTATGAAACGCGCTGCGCCATTAAGACCTCAAAAAAATAGACCAACTCGACCAAGATTAAGTTACAACACGCTTGAGAGAAGAGCACGAATAATACTTCTGGTTAAAGGAATCAAAAGACCTTCAAAAAAACAAGTACAAACAACAATACAAAGACTTATTTAAATCTAATATTAACAAGATGACACATATGCATCTAACCAATAAAATGTAACCAAACAAAACAAGAAAAATAACCAAGAAAATTTTAAAAAAAATAACTTGCTTTGGAAAGCAACTTTGCTCCCCAAAACAAAAAAACAAGTTAACTTATGAAAGAACTTTAGAAGTCTATTCCTCTAACTGTTTTTCTTCCGTTTTCTTTTGCTCGAGCAGCAGCGTCTTTAATCATTTTAGCTACTTTAACGCTCAAAGCATCAACAGCGTCAGATGCGGTATTGCATCCTTCTGTCTTTATTGCGTCCTTAACTTTTGAAGCTACAACTAATACTTCAGCCATAAATAATTCCCCCATTGCCTCATAGGCACTTGAGAAAAGTGGAAATAAAAGGTATATAAATGCAATGGTGCAAAAACCCCTCAAAAAGGCTTAAAAATGGCAAAATAACGCATTTCAACAAAGTTAAATACTATTGCTGACACAATATTTTCGCCTGTGATGAAATATAATTATTCTGATTTATGATGAATGATGGGCAGACTGAGGCACAAAAATAAATTTTTATAAAAGCAAATATTCTTTTACAAAACGAGTAAAAGCAGAAGAAAGAACTTTTTCTTTAGAGTTAACACACTCTTCCAATTCTTTTTTTGTAAAGTAACGCACCTCACTAACTTCATCTTTATCAATAAAAATTTTACTTAATAAAATATCTTTTTTTAACAAAAAAACTT
>CAZPWC010000019.1:0-16585 GCA_964590155.1 uncultured archaeon | reverse complement strand
TAAATAATATGCTTTTCGCACAGAAGCCCATTCAAAATACTTTTCGCACAAGACCAGTATAAATGATAGGTTTAAATATTACTTTTCTCTTTCTTAATCAGGTGGTTTTTTTTATGTTTAACCAAAGAGGACAGGCTTTCAGTGTTTTTGAACTAATGATAGCCGCAATAGTAGCCGTAGCAATTCTTTTCGTATTGTTACCGATTCTGAGTAATATTAATAATCAGGGTGGGGTTCAGGCAGCGAAAGATGCAATTTCGAATGGTTTGGCTTCAGTTAAGGGTGGCGGACCGATAACAACACAATCTTTTGATCTTGGAAAAGATGATTTGTTAACTAGTAAAATGTTTGCAGATAAAGGATTTGACCAGCACTCAATAGTGTTTGATGTGGATAATTCTCTTGCAGGATCATCAACCCAATATGTTGTTGAAACTACAGAGGTATATTCTTTTGTTCGATATACAGGATCAACAGGAGTTACGGTTGTTGCAAGAATTATTTGTGAACAAACAGGGGATTCACTAGATGAAACGCTTGGCGACACAGGACTTGATACAACATTGTATGATGGTACTGGCGGAGAAGCGTTGTGTGGAAACTCAACTGATGATACAAGTGAGGTTTATCAGCCCTGCTGTATTGTTATCTTAAAAAGAGCAAGTTAAGTTTCTTTTTCATCGGCTGCTTTTTGCAGCCAATTTCTTTTTTTTATTTTTTTAAGTTTTCGAAAGGCTTAGCAAGTATTAAATAGTAATTCAACCACTATTTTGTTAGTGGTTGTTTTTAGTGGTTTTTATGAAGGAATTATTTTTTGAAGAAGCGGGAGATAGTAACTTCGGCTCAATTTATATGATTCTTGTTTTTGCTATTGCCGCTCTTGCATTAGTTGCGGTTGTTAAGCCGATGTATCAGAACGCGCAAAAAACCATTCCAAAACAAACCGCTGCAAACTAATTTTATCCAAGCTTTTTTTGGCAGAGTTCAGGTTTAAATACTACTTTTTCCTTTATTTTTGTAATGGATAGCAAAGCACAATCAGGCGCTCCTTTCGAATTATTAGTTGCGGTAATAATAATGGCTTTCGTGCTAATTATTGGCGCGCAAGTAATTAATTCAACTAACCAGAAGGTTTGTGAAAATAATGTGCAAAAAGAAGTTTTAGAGTTTAAAGGTTTTTTAGAGGATACTGTTAATAGAAAGAGCGCTAACAAGTTTGTTTTTTATCCTGATGATCCTTGTTTTGAGGTATCAAAGTCAGTTACAAAAGTAGAGAAACTTTTTGATGAAAAAAGCTGCCTGGCTAATTGTGGTCAGCCTTTAAGTTCGTGTTGGGTTATTACTTTTGATTCTAAAGAAGAAAGAACACAATCAATTTACTTTAGGGCTTGTGTCGATTTGCCTGCGTACACAACTTTTCTAGGGCCAACTAGTGATTGTTATGAAGAGGGGTATAATGTTGTTGATGCTATGGAAAAAATTCCTTTCGGACAGTACTCTTTGAAATATAATTCTGTGGGAGGGGATACTTCAGGCGTTCCAAAAATATGTGTTATGCATAAATACACTGGCTAATTTTGTTTAAAACATTGGTGTTGCCTAGGTCTCTTTTTTTGATGTTTAGTTCTTTTTGAACAGGTTTATATACTTCTTTTTCTCTCTTCATTAATATGTTTTCTCTAATGAGTTTTAACGATAAGGGGCAAATGAATTCTCCTTTTGAGTTAATAGTAACAATGGTAATAGTTACTTTTGTAATTATTTTAGGTAGCCAAATTTTATTATTCGCTAATGATATGGTTTGTCAAAATAATGTACAAAATGAAATGTCTGAGTTTAAGGGTTTTTTAGAAGATTCGGCAAGCGGTCGTTCTTCAAAAGAATTTACTTTTTATCCTAACAATCCTTGTTTTGATCCTGCAAAAGCAGTGATAAAGATTGAGCGTTTAACAAAACAAAAAGAGTGCTCAATTATTTGCGGACGGCCCGTTGATGTGTGTTGGCGGTTTATATTTAATTCAAATGAACAATCGGGTGGAATATTTATTCAGCGTTGTTTAGATTTGCCAGGTTATACAAGTTTTTTGAGTGATAGCACTAATTGTTCTACTACAGGAACTGAACTGGACGGATTTGTTGCGCTTGACCCGCAAAATGGTCTTCCAATGGGAAGTTATGTCTTGAGAAATATTTCTTCAGTGGGGGAAAGTTTGCCAAAGATATGCACATTTTACTCTCCAGATAAATAAACTATAAGTTATAAGGTTAGAAATTACAAAGTTAGAAAAGTTATGTTTGAATGTAGAAAACAAAAAATGTTGGATGGAAAGTATTAATGGAAAATATTGACGAAAATTGGTTATGAGTTGGTAAAAAATGTTGGGATATATTTTGAGCAAAATGCAAATGTTATTGTTTGCTGCAGGAATTTTTTTAGTTGGAATTCTTTTCCTTGGATTTATTTCTGGATTGGAACTAAAAACAACAGCAGATAATTTACTTTTGAACACCTCTTCAGGTGTAATTAGTGTTCTTTCTTCAAAAGAAGGTCTTTGTTATTCAAAATCGTTATCAATTCCTGACAGATTATCTTTTGGCTTTAATGGCTCGGATCAAGTGTTTTATGACTTGAATATTTCTTGGGTCACTATTGGTGACAAAAATGAGCTTATATTATCAATTAATGAGCATGGGAAAAAGAATATTATTTCCGCAAGAAAAGTATCAATGCAGGAACAA
This sequence comes from uncultured archaeon, assembly GCA_964590155.1. Lineage (GTDB taxonomy): Archaea > Iainarchaeota > Iainarchaeia > Iainarchaeales > JAAZKV01 > JAAZKV01. Next base: position 13,846 of record CAZPWC010000019.1, on the reverse strand, counting down.
ATTATTTTAATCGACCCTGGTTTTTTAGCTGAAGATTCTGCTTTGACTAATTATTATGACAAAAAACAAATAACTTTGTATCCTAGGGCGGCAAATAAGGGTCCACAAGCATCAGCGCCTAATTCTTTTGTTATGGTAAAAGAAGTGCAGGGCGGCAAGGGAACAATTTATATTATTCCTTGCACAACTTTGCGCGAAGAAACACCAAAAAACTGTATACGAAATGTTTTACGAGTTGGGTGCTATAAGTTAGCTGCTACAAATCCAAGCGAAAGCGATTCAATTAGTCAATGTTTTGATATAACACGAGAGCTGAGTGGTTCAGGGACACAAGTGTCAGGAATGACTTGGGCGCAGTGCAAATCAGAGGGTTATTATAATTAAAAAAATGGTGTTTGGTTAGTTAAAAGAAAAATAATATTTATTAAGTTAAAAAAATTAGTTTAAGGGAAAAATTCAATAAAAGGTGTTTGGTTGAAGTTCAACAAAAAGAAAAAGGGTTTATTACAAAGAGTATTTTCGCAAAAAGGTTTTATCGGCCCAATTGGGGATGATTTGCCTTCATTAATTCCAATAGTTGTTGCTCTGCTACTTTTTTTTACAATTTTTTCAGTTACTTTAAACACATATAACACAAAAAATTCTTTTATACGAAAACAAACCTCCTTAATTAATATTGCGCGGGAAATGCGTGGAGAATCATTAATTCTTGATGTTTCTCAGTTCTTTGATAGGTGCCAGGCAGTGACATCAAGGAGTTATAGTTATAATTTTATGATAGGGGTTTATCCCTCAAATTATGATAACATAAATGGCGTTGTGGCGGATTTTGCGGAAAGCAAAGTTTATGATGTTCCTTTGGCGAGTGATAATTTCTTGAAACAAGAAGGTATTCCTTATTTTTGCGGGTATGTTCGTCCAGGTTCATTTCAATTTGCTAGTGATTCCGGTAATCAAAGAAAAATATCTTATAGTTTGAGATTTTATCCTGTAGCAGTTCAACAAAAAGTGGGCGAATATTATATAATAATTCCAGGAATAATGGCATTGGTGGTTTGGTAATGAAAAAAGGGGTCCCAGAAAAGAAAATTTTCATTAATCAAAAAGGACAGGCTGCTTTGATTGACTCTCTTTTCTTTTTAGGGATTGTTTCAGTTATTTGTACAAGTTTGTTCTTTTTCACAATTTCTTACGGGAATTCCATGGAGAGGCAAGTTAATTCTTTTTATTCAAGAGATTTTGCTTCAGACGCACTAAAAGTTGTTTCTTACATTAATGTTATGCGAAACGGCGATGATGTTTTTACAAATCAAGCTCTTCTTTATAATTCCTCAAAAGAATATGATTATTTATTTGCTTTAATGAAAGAGGATTATGCTGATAAGAAAGAGTTTTCTTGCCCCACCAAACGCGCTATAAAGTCAACAGTTTCTTCAGTGCTAAAACCTTTTGACGATTCGTTCGATTATGCTTTTTATGTTTTTAGACAGTCAGATAATCAGTTTCTTTTCTTGATGATGGCAGTGCATGAGTGTTCTGATCCCGCGTGCGCGAATAAAAGCGCAGGAATTGATTATTCTTCTCTTGTGGAAAGAAAATATTATTATTGCAAACCTGCTTTAAAAGATATTTTAGAGAGACAAGTTTTTCCTTATGTTGGGCAGGTTGATACAAGTATAGGAAAAGTGTCTTTTTCTGAGCCTGGCGCAAGTGATGCTTCTAGCGGATTACCTCACATAATGGGACTAAGTTTGTGGATATCAAAAGATTTAGTTACTTTAAATAATTTGGGTTCCCCTTCAAGTGAATTTAATTGCGAAGTGATTCCTGACACTTGCCCACAACAAACATTTTCTCCGTAAATAAATGCGTTGGGGTTTTAGATTTTTGTTTTAGTTCCGCACTTAGGGCAAATTATTTCATTTTTTGCTTCATTTCCGCTTGTTTTTTTTGCGCAGGATTGGCAATATGCGGCTCCGCATTTTGAACAATAAATTATCTTTTCAGTATTTTTATGACAGTTTGGGCAAATCTCTTCGCCTAAATTAAGGTCCATGTTCCCTAAATCATCAATGCTTTCAGTATCGTTAGCGTCTTCACTTAGTGATAGCCCATCAGAATCTTCACTACTCAAACCCAAATCAAATTCATCCGCTTCAATTTTTTTCTTTCTTGGCTCATCCTCAATAATTGATTTTATATCAGCCACTTTTTGTTTTTGAACTTCAGCCCCTTTTTGAACCTGCTCTTGGGGCACTTCTCCAGGCATAGCTGTGCCAAGCATTTGTTCTTGTCCGCGGTTTCTTCCGTGTCTCCTTAATTCCCTTCTGCTTAATCCTGCTGTTTGTTCACCATAATCAATAGGATTGTCTTTTAGTTGAACATAAAGATTTTCAGCGATTTTTTCTGATTCCTGTTTGCTTGGCAACCTTTTATTTTCTCTCTTAAACTTTTCGATCTCATTTTCAGCTAAAGATGATTCAACATTTTTCTTTTCATATGCGGCAATATCTTTCAAGTTTTTTTCTTTAATACTTAAATCTTCATAACTCATGCTGGGGATTTTTTCCAAATCATTTTTTTCGATTTCGTTAAAGGCTTGATCTGTTTCATTAAGTCCCCAAGAACCTACATCTTGTCCAACATTTTGCGAGTATCTTTGTTCTTCGTTTTGCGGCGCTTCATTATTTTTGCGGTAAAAACGCCTCAATCTTCGTGGGACATACTCAGCCATATAACCATCTCTAATATTCTTCCTCTGCAGTTTGTTCAATAAGTTCTTCCTCTAACTCATCTTTCAAATCTTTTTCCTGCTTTTTTTGTTTTTCCCCTTTTTTGTTTATATCTTTTGCATATTCCCTTAATTTTTTTAACATTTTTTCTTTTTCTTCAGTCTTTTGACTTTCTTCTGTTTTTGCTGTCTTTCTTCTTAATTCAGCAATTACATTACTTTCTTTTACTTTAAAAATCTCTCCCTTGATTGGCTCTTTTTTTTCTTCTTTTTTTGTTTTTTCTTCATTTTCCGCGTTTATTTTCGCGGCTTTTTCTTCTTTTGAAAGAGCTTTTTGAGGAACATTAATTTTATCTTTTTCTTTTATTAGTTTGGCAGAATCGGTTTGTTTTGTTGCAATTCTTGCAATGTACATTGCACATGCCAAAAAAAAGTACATTACTAAAGAAAAAACAATGAATGCTTCTATTCCTAAAGTTTCTCCTGCAATTAGTCCTGTTCCAAAAATAATTAATCCTAAAAGATAACTGTAAACAATTTTTTTCAAAAGGTCTTCTTCTTGTATTTTTGGAAAACCTATTCTAAGAAGCGAATAGCCTAAAGAAAAACTGCCTAACATAAAGTACGCGTAAAAAATGGTTTGCATATTTAACACTCTTAACATTTAACTTTCTCGAAATTTAATCCTCTCGAAATTTAACCCTTTTAGGATTTAATCCTTTTGAAATTTAATCCTCTTGAAATCTTTAAGATAAATTGGTTTTAGTGTATTTATACCTTTTTGCCCAAGCATTTTTTTGTTTTTTGCGCTTTTATTTAGTGCTCTTTTGCCCGCCGAAAAGGCTTTTATACTTAAATATTTATCATTAATTCAATATGGTTCTAGAAATGGCAATCCAATTTGTGTTAGATTTTTTAGTTTTGTTAATTCCTTTGACAATTATTTGCTTTGCGTTATACAAAGTCCTCTCAAAAGCTCGTGAGCATCTTGTTGAACAGTACGAGTTAAGTTGGACTCGTTCTTGTTTAGCTTTGAATTTCATTATGTTTTTCGCTATCTTTTTCATTACTTATTTGTATTTCTTTTTCATAGGGGCTTCTCTTGCAGTACAGCTTGATCCGGAAGTAGAGTACACAATTTTAGATAATCTTTCTGTTTTGTTTTTTGCTTCAATAAGGATGGTTGTTGCATCAATTATATTGGCTATTGGTTTGTACTTTTTTGAGTTAGTAGGTAGTTTCGTTATTGATTCACAAAAGAAATCAAAGCGCTCAAAAATTGTTAAAGAACTAATAGGGATTTGTGTGTCATGCGCATTATTTTTGTTACTATTCCTCTTAGTATTTAATTGGGCAGCATTAGGGTTGTTTGTTTATGTTTTTTACGGCGGGGTAAAAGCCCTTCCATTAATTATTTAATCTCCCGGAACAGTAATATATTATTAATATAGGGTTAATTTTGTATTAACTGGGATTAGCCGGGATTGGTCCAGAGTTAGTTTTGTATTAGTTTAAGGGATTAGTTTTGTTGGGGTTAGTTTTGTGTTAGTTTTATTTTTTTGAGTTGATTTGTGTGTTGGTAAAAGAATTTTCTAAGGGGTTTGTTTTTGCACTAATCGTGATGGTTCTTTTTTTCAGTAACCCCGCTTTTGCTTATAGTTTTGAAGCAAGTTCTCAAAAATTATTATTTGCCGAACCGACTCTTTTTGAAACAGGGACGGAAGCAGGAACTGTTGTTCAAGAAGTATCTCCAACAACCGATCCAGTAACTATAGGAACAACTCCTCAAGCAGAAACAACAACCCAAACAGATTTAACTTCTTTAGGAAGTCCGACAGGTTGTACTGTTTCTAAGTTAACTCCAAAAGAAGCAATGGATATTCTTGATATTGCTCATTCTGGTTTTCAGGGCGAAAAAATAAGTGACGGAACCGCTCCTGATAAAAATAATTTAATGGATTTAAATGGAACACAATTAGTTACAAAAGATAATGACGGAAAAACAGCGATAAAAGTTACCCCCCCTACTCAGGCAACCTCTGCTAGTAAATATGCTTTGTTTGACGGTCGAACCCTTTCAGGGCCTTTTGGGATTGGGTTAGTTTTAGATGATACTTTGCGTGTGGGTAAATGTGATTATCCCACTAGTGAACAGGACAAATGCAGAATTGAAGGGAATGGAACAGAGTATAGAACTTCAGGAACAGGGTTACAAGCAGGGTTTGGAAATGCGTTTGAATCACTAAAAGATGCTGCTTCAAGAAAAATTCAAGGAGTTAGCGAAGAAGAGTACCAATCAATGCAGAATAATTTTTTAGATAATAATCAGGATAATTTAATATCTTACACCTTAAGCCCTTCAGATAAAATAAAAAATTCTTTTTTTGTTGGAGACTACACAGTAAAAAAAGCAACTAATTGCACAGGGGCAACTTGCATAATTTCTACTTACTCAAGTTTTGACAAATATTTTAACTCTTGGTTTTCAGCAGAAATGATTGTTTCTTCTTTTGGCCCTACTTTGCTTCATAAAGCAAGTAAAGTAATGGGTTGGGGTGGAGCTGCTGGTGGAGCAAAAAACACTAGCAGTATTTGGAATAAGACAGGGACCTTTTTTGAAAAACAAACTAATAGATTGAAAAAATTCCCTTTAGAAGCGCTTGGAACAAATAGATTTGAAGCATATAACAAAATAAGATTAGAGTATCCTCAGTTGAGACAAATTTTTGATAAAATGCTTGTTGATAGAAAACTTTTCAATTCATCAATGGGTGGATTGTCAACAGAATTGTTAAAATCAGATTCAGTATTAATGAAACTTAATCCTGAAGAAAAAAAGGCTTTCTTTAAAGCGCTTGACCACTTGCGTTCTTGGTTTAGTTTACAAAATTCCGAAATCCAAGGACTAAAAGCGGCTTATGATGCTGTTGCTAAAAGTGCAACCGCTACTGTGGCAGAAAAACAATTAGCTCAAATGGAATTTGGAAGAGCAATGGCTTACAAAATCGGTTGGTATGATAGATTAACAAGTCTTGATTTTCCTGCGTGGTTGCAAACATCAGGATCACTTTCTGATATGTCAAATTTAGTGGTAAAGAAAAAAGCTTTCGGAGTTGGAGGGGCTGCTGGCGGAGTAGTAAATATGGGGACTGAAAAGCCCTTTAATGTAAGAAACTTTTTGTTAGACCCTCTGTATGAAGATGGTTCTTGGTCAAGATTTATTAATAGTCAGGCAGGAGATGCTTTAGAAGTTGATAATTTAGGAAACCTTTTGCTTTACGAGATAAAAAAAGACGGGAAACTTTTCCAGCAAGGGGTAGCTGTTGATGATTTATTAAAACACGTTGGTCAAAATACAGGGACCGGAATCCTCTCAATAAAGTTACCTTCCACAGGGGAACTTTACGAACTAAATGAAGCTACAATAAAGCTCCTTGAAAAAAACCCAAGTTTAGGTTCAACAGTTGATTTGTATGTTAGTGGGTATGGGCCAAAAATGATTATTGAAAATGGGGTTTCAAGACAAGCTGTTTTAACTCCTCAAGAATTAGCTCAAAGAATAACTCAAGATAGAATCGTAGGAAGACCAAATACTGCTGTTGGAAATATGGACGATATGGTAAATGCTTTAAGAGAAAATCCTGAATTTGCTCAAAGAAGAGCGTGGAGTTTGTACGATGAACAAATTAGAATGGAAAAAGATTTTATTTTTGATTATTATAAAAAACCTTGGAGTGTTGGTATTTGGAAAGGAACTTTGCTTCCTATAGCTTATTGGAATGTAAAAAGAGGATTAGGATTTGAACAAGTATCAGGATATATGTTGCCTGACACTTGGAGCACTCTTGATATTACCACAGGCACTGATGAAATTTATGCAGATTCTTATGTTGACTTTTACGCTAATGAAGGGTCTGACCAAGGCGACTTGTTCATGAAATTCATTAACAGCGCGGCATTTGTTTGGAAGTTTGTTGCTGACCAATTTACAAAAGAAGAATTCCCATTGTACCATGATTATTTGACAAGAGCATCAGGTTCAGGCGAAGGGGTACAAACAAGCGGGGCATTTTCAAAATCAATTACAAGAGACACAGTACAAGACGTTGCTTTTTATTCACATAATGAAAATTGTTCCGGTTGTAGTGCTACTCCAACAATGCAAGATAATTATTTTACTTTTACTGCAAGAATGCCTACAAACATTCAAGCATTTTTAGTTGAAGCAGTTGACCCTGATACTGCGCAAAAAAGTGGAACAACTTTGATAGCTTTCGCACATCACGCTGACATACAAGGAAAAACAGGGGACATTAAGGGAGATCAAATAAATATTGCTGATGCTCGCGTTGAGGGAGAAACCTGCGAACAGGCACTAAAAGGAATTGGTTTTGGTTGGGCTGATTCAAGAGTAGTTGGAGGAACCCTTGCGTTTGGAGAAAGCCTTGGTTACTTTATGGGCTTTGGAGCAGGAATAACAGCTACAGTAGTACAGCAATTAATGCTTACAAGAAAATTACAGGATTGTGTTGATGACATTGATGGATATTATATTCATTTCTTTTCTCCTGCATCAGCAAGTAAAGCAAAACCAAAAGAAGCCGTGTCAAATGAGTCCATTTCTCAAGCGGTTTCAAATTTGAGCACAAAATTAGCTGATGCTACAGCAAAATCAGATAGTCCGATAGCTGATTCGCTTGATAAATTAAAAGGAGATTTCCAAAACTTTGCTACACAAGCAAAAAATGATGAAGTATTACAAGCAAATATACAATTGTTGCCTCCAAGTCAAGGAACAGTAACAGGAAAAGAATTATTTTATTTGTGGTATAAAGAAGCTTCAAATCCAATAGCTTACAAGACAGACGGAAAACAAGTTGTTACTGACGGAAATAATAAATTAGAAATAGATTTTGCTGACGGTACATTGTCATTTAATGGTAAGGAAGTTTTGGGTTCAGATAAAGCTGACCACACAAGAATGGCTACCACTCCAAGCGATAATAGAATTCCCGGAATAGTTATTCCTGCTACCCTAAACAAAATAGGAGCGCCAATGACTGGCGAAACAGTTTTCGAATTACACGCAGGCGGGGATGTTTTAGTAAGAAATGCTGAAGTGCTTGATTGTATTAGAAAAGCAGTGAAGGATCAAACAGGGATAGAATATACTGGTGATGAGTTAACACAAGTATTTGGAAAACTAGAAGGGGTAAATACGCAAACATATTCAAAAGTATTTGCTGCTGATGGAAAGATATATCTTGAAGGAGTGGGTCCGCGAATACAAGGCGGAATAAATTCATTATTTGTTATTGATGGTTATTGGCAGTCAAGATTAATTGTTGATTCAGCTCAAAGTGCAGATGCAGGAAAGTTTAAGGGAATGGCATTTGAACACGGTTCAATTGTTCTTAAAGAAGAAACAAACGAAATAATTATTTGGTTACGTCAACACAAAGAATCAGTTCTAAGTAACAAAGAAGTATCAGGACTAAATGCAAAATTAGATTCAGTAATTGACCCAAATAGTGATTGTCCTGTTCCTGCAATAAATCTTGAAGCTATTGGTTATCCAGGTGATGAATTAGGACAACAGAGAGTAAAGAACTTTAATACTTCAATGGATCACTTAGGTCCTTTCACTCAATTTGTTACTGATTCAAAAATATATGAGTTTTATGCAAGAAGAGATGGCGACACAGGGGCTTGTAAGGATTATTTTAGAATAATTGACAAAAACTCAGGAAAGGTTTTATATGATAGCGAAATTAAGGGTGGAGTAAAACAAGCTGAGGACGGAACACTAAATTTTGAAACCGCTGATGGTAAACAACACTCACTGAAATTTGATGCAGAAAATGGGGTGCCTAAAGTAAGTTATAACGAAGGTCCAAAAGAAACTCTAAGAGCAGCACAAGGTCCTAACGGTTCATTCTGGTATGACCCTAATACTGGTTTGTGGTATCCTGAAAATGGTTTACAAATTCCTTTAAGTCAAGCTTTCAAAGACAATGGGGCTATGTTTGCAAGCGACGGTAAAGGAGGGGTAGTAGGAACACCAGTAAATCCAATGACATTTAATATAGGAAGCCAAACAGGACAAGGTTTCAACATTCCTTCTCTTCCAGAAACAGCAGCAGGATTAATATTATTTATTGCCGCATTCCTAATGATATCTTTCACTTTAACGCACAAAAAGAAAAGAAAAAAATAGTTGGAAAAAAAGCGTTTTATTAAAAAAATTTCTATTTGGGCTTTTGAACCATTTAATATTCTAATTATTCAATGTTTTAAATATCCTGCATTTTAATTATTCAATGTTTTAAGTGCACATTGGGGTTGCAGGAACATCCGGCTTTCCGTCATTTTGTTTCTGTTCTTCGAGTGTTTTCAAATGTTTTGTTAAAGCTTCTTCAAGTTTTTTTGCTTCTTCAAGCAAAGGAGAAACATCAAGGGTTATCTCAGTTAAATTGCATATTACTTTCACAACTTCTGCCGCAGCATTATAATCAGCGTTATTTCTTGCATTTCCTAACAAACAAAACGCTTCAATTTTGTTATCTTTTAGGTAAAGCATTAGTAGAGCAGTTACTCCTGAAGTAACTCCTTCGTTTATCATTTCTATTTTGTTGTCCTTAACTATCTTCTTTGACTTTTCATCACTAGCAAAAGCATAAACACTTTTTCCTTCAGGCATTCTGACTCCTGAAGTAGAAATAACTCTAGTAATTCCTTTCTTTTTTATCCATTCAATTAATTCTTTGGCAATAAATGGAGCCATTTTGTTATCAATTATTTGCTCGGATATAACAACAACAAGTTTGTGTTTTTTGCTTCCATAAACCCTAACAGGGTGAATAGGAAGGCCGTTATCAATTCTTATTATTGGTAAAAATAAATCAGAATCAATGTAACCAATTTGTTCAAATTTTAATTTTTCAACTAAATATCTTGCGCCAATTGTTCCTGCTAATCCAAGGTCAGGAAATCCTTCAATAAGTGTCCATCCTTTCATTAAAACATTTCTTGATTCAATTATTTTCATGGCTTTTTCTTTCTTTTCCATAAAATCACAACAATATGATTTCTTTTGCTCCTTAAAAACCTTGCTCTTTGCAAAAATCATTTGCAAAATCATTTACAAAATTTGGCACAGGACAAACACAGCTAGGGCTACTGGTAAAAGAATTATTGCATAAATAAAAAAGTTCTTTTTGTTGCCTTCTTGTAGTGCGAGAAAATAACTCGCCAAAAAAGAATACTCAATAATGTAAATTAGCGCCCCTGCTTTTGCGGTCGCAAAAAGGGCATTTCTTTCTTCTCCGCTCAACCCAAAACCTATTTCATCTATGCCTGATACGTTTAATCCACTCACTAAAGAAATTATTGTTCCAATAATTGCGGGAACAATTATCGCGGAAGAAATTAACAAAGTGTATTTGTTAACTATCATAACAGCTTGTCGCTCTTTCATAATTGCCTGATTTTCTAAGATGTCTTCCGCTGTTTCTTTTAGTGCTTGCGACACGTGCGAGCCATTTTTGTAACTTTGAAGTAACAGATCAATAGCTCTTTCGTAAGCCCTGCTTTTATTCATCGTTTTTATTCTGCTAAGCGCTTCATCAATACTCGCCCCTTTTTTTATTTCATTAAGGGCTCTTGCAAAATCCTTGCTTAACAAACCAAAATCCTGTTTTGCTAATCTATCTAATGTATTTAGTAAAGAACTTTCGTCGCAAAAAACACTTGCCTCTAATAACAAATCAGATAAAAGCGCTTCTTTTTCCCTTTTTCTTTTCTCAAAAATAATGTCTTGGAAAATATAATTTACAAGAAAAGGCAAAATGAAGGCAAGTATTCCTAAACCAATAAATCCTTCGGGTTTGCTTCTTAATAGAATTGCTCCACAAATCATTCCAACGGTCATGAAAAAAGTCCCTTCGATAACACTAACTTTTACAAAACCAGGAAAGTTTTTCATTTTTGACTCGTTAAGAAGTAATTTGTTCTCAAAATCAATAAGGGCTTCTTTTTTAAAAAAAGTTTCAAGCATTTGTGTTATAGTTCTTGTTGCGTCCATAAAAATCAATTTTGTTTCAAAAATAAAGGGGTTTTGGAGTTAATCAAAGCAAGTATAGAAACATCAATTAGCGGGAAGAGCACTATTATTATTGCCAAAACCTGCATAGGACTTAAAGTTATTTTCATAAAATAACTCCCAATAATTATGAAACTTTGAAACATTGCTGGGACAATTGCAGAAATCGCGATGAATACTAATGCATAAACAACCATCTTGCTTGAAAATTCTTTGCTTTCAATTCGTTGTTTTAGAAAAAGTTCTTGAGTGAGTTTTTTCAGTCCATCAATATCATTTGTTCCGTGTAGCCAGATATTGTATAAATTACTGTTTGCTCTTCTAATAGGGATAGAAAGGATCCTTCGGTTCATTCTCTCAAGCGCTTCTGCCAAAGAAGATCCTTTCTTCATTTCATTAATCACTTTTTCAAATTCTTTTGCTGAAAAACCTTTTTCTTTTGAGGCATCTTCTATTGCGCGTAAAAAACTTTTACCGGATCTTATCTCATAAATTACTTTTGTTAAAAAATCCGGTAAATCCGATTCAACTTTTTTAGAGTAAGCTTTTCTTTTCGCTATTGGGGCATAAATTAGAAAAAGCAAAATAATTATTCCAATTGGAATTGATATTCCTGCGGAAATAAGTATGTTTCTTATGATTAGCCCGCTGCAGAGCCACAAAAATAATGTTATTAAAAGGGAATAAAAAAGGCTTTTCTTTTTGTGTTCTTTTATTTCTTTTTCGCGCAAAATTGTTTCTTTTTTTATAATTTCTTCAATTATTGATTTTTGGGCAATTTCTTTTAGTTTAGCCTTTTTTTCATTTAATTTGGTCTTTCTTTCATTTATTTTAGTATTTGCTTCCTCATTATTTATTTTTTTATTTGTTTCTGTATTGGTTACTTTGTCGTCAATTTTTTCATTTGTTTTACTTGTTTCCATGCAAAAAACCTTTTCTTTTTTATTGTTCCGCGTTTTCAGCCATTTCAAAGAATCCCGCAAAATCTGCCTGGCCTTTTATTTTCTCTAATATTTTTGTTTTTGTTTTTCTTATTTGTTGAATTCCTTTGTCGTTTGTCCTGAATGTCTTTTTTATCTTGTCAGTTGTTTTTGAGGGTGGGTTTTTTTTGCGCAATTCATTTTCTTCAAAGTCAAATTCAAAAATCATGTTTGTTTTTATCTTTCCGTTTTCTTTTTTTACTTCACATATTTCTGTAACTTTTCTCTCTTCTTTCCTCTTCCCGCTTTTTCGCTCAATTATATTAATTCTTTTTTGAACCACGATTAGGTCAATGCTTGATAAAGCGCTTTCTTCAATATTGAATGTTTTCATTCTTTCAAGGGCTTCTTCCGCGCTTTCTGCGTGAAAAGTAGCATAACTTCCTTTTGCCTGTCCTGCAAGCATTGTGTTAATGAATGCTTTGCACTCTTCTTTTGATCTAATTTCACCGACAATTACTCTATCAGGCCTCATTCTAAAAGTGTTTTCAATTAATTTGTCTAAACCTATTCCTAATTGTTCGCATGTGTTTAGTTTTACTTTGTGCGTTTGGGGCAGCACTAATTCAGGGGTTTCTTCAACTACAACAATTCTTTCATCTTTTGGTAGAAAACAAAAAAGCGAATTTAGTGTGGTTGTTTTTCCGCTCCCAGTGTTTCCGCAAACTAATAGGGAACAATTTGTCTGCATACACATCCACAAAAAAGCCATTGCTTCCGTGCTAATGGTTTTAGTTTCTATAATGTCAGTTGGCGTGAAAGGATTTTCCTTGAATTTTCTTATTGTGCAATTTATTCCTGAAAAAGCAACGGGATTCATTGTTGCATTCATTCTTGACCCGTTTTTTAGCACCGCATTCATTATTGGGGTGTGATAAGATAGTTGTCTTCCTAGCGGAGCCGCCATTTTGTTTAACACATTTTTTATTTTTTCTTCTAAAGTAAAACAAATGTTTGTAGTGAGCCACCCAAAAGTTTTGTGATAAACAAGAATTGATTTATTTGCTCCATTTATTACTATTTCTTCAAAATCAGGGTCGTTAAGTAGTGGTGTTAAGATGCTTTCATTTAGTGCTTCAATTTCAAGCCAGTAAATAATTTTTTCTCTTTGTTCTTTATTGAGTAGGATCAAGTTTTCAAGGCAGTAGTTTTTGAGGAAAAAGTAAATGTCCGCTTTTGTTTCTATTTTTGCGTTTGAGTACTTGAGTTCTTCTATTGCTTCGGAAAAAAAGATTTTTTCTTTTTCACATAATGCAGGTAAGCACATAATTAAGTATTTGTTTTCATTTTTGTCAACTATTTCTCCACTTTGGCATTCACTTATCTTTTTTGAGTAGTCTATATCAATTATTTCAAAGCCTAATTTGTCTTTCATGAAAAAGGTTTTGATTTTTAGCTTAAAAACATTCACAAAAATAAGACAAATGACGAAGCATTTTTCCTGTTCGTTTTGTTCTTTTTTTTGAATGTTTTTCTTTTTACTTTTGCTTAAAACTTCTTGATTTTTTAAAAAAGTTTACAATTTTTTTCAAAAAGAGCAAAACTGTATTTGAAACTAATTAACTTAATTTAGTTAATGGAAGCGTGCGTTTTTTATAGTTCAAAAGCGCTAATAGTTGTCGGGTTATCACCCCGATTTCTTATAGGTAAAGGCAAGAAGGCAAAGGGGGAAAAGAAAGCACCTGTTTTTCGCTTTCTTTTCTTCTTTTACAAAAATTTCTATTGTTCTTCCTTAAGAAATTCAAGCTAGTTTTGATTCTTTTTGTTTAATTAGATTTACTGACATTTTACTGATTTTTTTATGAAAGGTTCGCTCAACTAAATCAGCTAAAATTTGTTTTTGGGTTTATTTTCAATTTTATTTGAGTGTTGGGTAACTTCCTGAATTTGCCTGCCAAATCTCAGTGCTCCAACCAAGTGTTGCGAAAGGAATTCCGCTTGCGCCATAATAACTTGAGGCAGCATTAGCTGTTGAAGTGCATCCATCACTTGAAGCATAATAACAAGTGTCTTGGGTAGTCAGTGAAGTATCCC
>CAZPWC010000018.1:0-21842 GCA_964590155.1 uncultured archaeon | reverse complement strand
TACAAGTACCGCAATGTTACTCATTTCAGCTAGTTTTTGCAGGGTTCTCATGTGTTGGTTTAGTTTTTGTTGTCTTCCTGCTAGTGTTCCTCTTCCGACAAACTCTGCTCTGAATTGTGCTGTTAGTGAATCAACAATTAGTAATTTAATATTTTTTTCTTTCACCATTTCTGCCGCCTTGTCAGCTAAAATCATTTGGTGTTCTGCGTTGTATGCTCTTGCTACAAAAATATTTTTTAAAACCTCGTTCTCATCAAGCCCTAATCTTTTTGCGATTTGTATTACTCTTTCAGGCCTGAAAGAATTTTCTGAATCAATGTACATGCATGCCCCGCCTTGTCCGCCTCGTTCTTCAGGCAATTGTACTGTTACTGATGTTTGAAAGCACCACTGACTTTTTCCTGAAGCCATTTTTCCATACACTTCAGTTATTGATTGGGTTTCTATTCCCCCCCCAATTAGTGCGTCTAGTTCTTTTGATCCTGTGGTTATTCTTCCTACATGTTTTCTTTTTTCCGCTAAAATGTCAGCACTTTCAAAACCCATGTCCAAAGCATCGCGTGCTGCTTTGATTGCTTTTTCTGAAGTTCCTTCTCCAAGTCCCGCAATTTCTTTTAGTTCCATTGCGCTTGATACTGCCATTTGTTCTAGCGTTTTAAAACCAGCTTCTTCTAATTTTTTTACTGCTGTTTCTCCAATTCCAGGGAGATCACTTATTGTTTTTATTTCTTTAGCCATTTTTTTCACCTCTGTGCCGCGTGTTTTGGATTTTTTCCGGCTATAGAGCAAACCCCTAACGCTCACACTAATCAGTTATTGTTGCGTAGTTTATAAATGGCTTTGGAGTGTCATGCCAGCGGTTATCTTTTGGGTGTGAGTGATTTAGTTCTGTTTTTATTTCTTTTTAAGTAGTACTAGGGTATGGATGAGAGATTTGGAAGAATTCGCCCTTCGTGGGATGAGTACTTTATGCTTTCTGCTGTGATGATGGCTACTCGTGCTGCGTGTATAAAATTTAAGTCAGGCGCTGTTATTGTTAAAAATAAAAGAATTATTTCTTCAGGTTATAATGGTCCAGCTCCGAGCATTCCTTCTCCTTTTGAATTAGGTTATTGTAGAAAAGATGCTGTCGGGGTTGATTGGGACAAAAAGGGTTCGGGGTATTGCCTAACCACTCATGCTGAAGCCAATGCAATTATTCAAAATCACCAGCAGGATTTGCACGGCACAACAATGTATTGCCTGCATTTTCCTTGTAATGAGTGCGCAAAATTAATTGCTTCTTGCGGAATAAAAGAAGTTATTTTTCTAAAAGAGTATGCAGAAGAGGTTTCTCGCACTAAAGAAATTTTTGATTGCGCGGGAGTAAAATATAAAAAGCTTGCGATTGATAACGAAGCATCGCTTAAAATTATAAAAGAAGTTCTTGAAGCGACGAAAGAATAATTAATTTCTTCTTTTTGATAAAGTCAATCCTAGTTTAGATTTTCCTTTCATATTTTTTATAATTAAATTCTTCAAAGTTTTTTTCTTCAACACAAATCCATTCTTCAAAGTTTATTTTGGGGAATTTTGTTTCTCCTTCGTATTCTTTTTTTATCCAAGAAATGTCAAGTACTTCGATAAAGGGGAGCATCGCTCCGTATATTTGTCCTCCTCCGATGCAGTAAATTTCTTTTTCAAATTTTTTCGCTTCAGTAATTGCGTCCTCAATCGTTTTGCAAATAATTGCCCCCGTTTGTTCGTCCAAAGTAGTGCTCACGATAATATTATTGCGGTTTGGTAGGGGTCTAAACTTTTCAGGCAGTGATAACCAAGTATTTTTTCCCATGATTACTGTTTGTCCAATTGTTTTTTCTTTAAAGAGCGCCATGTCTTCTTTTATTTTCCAAGGAATGGTTCCTTTATTTCCAATTACATAATTTTTTGTCATTGCAACAATTGAGTGTACTTTCATTTGTTTATCACTTGCCAATTTTTTTGTTTTAACATAGGATTTAATACTTATGCAGTTAAAAAACATATTATGGAAAATGAAAATCCCAAAAGGCATCAAGAATATCAATATCTTGATATTATGCGAGATATTTTAGAGAATGGGGTTGAAAAAAGCGATCATAATACAGGGATGAAACTAAAAAGCGTTTTTGGGCGGACTTCAAGGTATGATTTGTCAAAAGGTTTTCCTCTATTAACCACAAAGAAGGTTTATTGGAAAGGGGTTTTGCACGAGTTGTATTGGTTTTTATCCGGGCAATCAAACATAAAGTACCTTGTTGACAATAATGTTCACATTTGGGATGATTACCCTTACAAGATTTACAAAAAGAAGTTAGAAAAAGAAGGGCAAGCCCCCATTTCTCAAAAAGAATTTATTGAAAATATTAAAAATGATGCCGAGTTTGCAAAAAAGTGGGGCGAGCTTCCTCATATTTATGGTTCACAGTGGAGGCACTGGCCTGGGAAGGATGGGCGAGAAATTGATCAAATCGCGTGGGTTGTTGATACTCTAAAAAATTATCCTGAAAGAAAGCATGCTGTTGTTAGTGTGTGGAATCCAGAATATTTGTATGGTATGGCGTTGCCTGGTCAAGCGCTAAGTTTTCCGTTGTGTCACATTATGCTTCATTTTAATGTTTCTGAAGGGAAATTATCTTGCTTGTTGTATCAGAGAAGTTGCGATTTTTTCTTAGGAGTTCCTTTCAATATTGGTAGTTACGCTTTACTAACACAGATTTTGGCAAAGCTTTGTGGTTATGAACCGGGTGAATTTGTTCATATGTATGGGGATGCGCACATTTATGCAAATCATTATGATCAGGTAAAAGAACAAATTTCAAGAGAACCGCGTCCTTTTCCAAAAATAATAATTTCTGATGAAGCAAAGGATTTGGATTCTTTTCGCCCAGAGCATGTAACTTTAGAAAATTATGATCCACACCCTCCAATAAAGGGTGAAATGACTGTTGCTGGCGGATTTGATGAAAAAGATCGTTTAGCGCACCAGAAAAAGTAATTTGCATCAAAAAATAAGTTGCGCTAGTTTTCTAAAAGTTTTTTTAACAATTAAAATTTGTCCGCGCCAAAAAGTTGTCCAACAAATGATGTTTTTGCGGCATAGGTATTTTAACCTATCTTTCATTCATTCCTTCGTGCAGAAATTTTCGTCCTTTTTTTAGAGATTTTTGCATTTTATCTTGCCTGGTGTGAAACGACTTTGTGGAGGTGTGCCCATGCGTAAGAAGTATTTGTATCAAAATGTGCCTGTTCGGCAAAATTCTAAATATATTGACGTTGTGTCAAGTTTGTTTTCGGATTATTATTTTAGTTTTTCAAAATCTTTTGACGAGGTCGATTTTTTTGTAAAAAATAATTCTTACAAAGCTTCTGTATTGCTTTTGCTGGGGATTATTTCTGCGATCTTTTTTTCGCGTTCTTTTTTTGTTTTTGGTTTTATCACTTCTGCTCTTTCGGTCATTTTTTTTGGCGCTATTTTATTTGAATGGGTTGCTTTCAAAGCAGTGCTTCGTGACATTAAAGAGAATCAAATTTTTTAATTATCTGCGCAAGCTGTCTTTTCCTATACTTGCGCACTTGATTTTTATTTTTTTTAATTATTTTTCCCTGATTGCGCTTTTTTTGTGGGGCGGTCAGGACTTTTCTTAGGTCCTCTTTTAGACGGAACAGTTTTTTCCCCTTCTGGTATTCTACTTACATCAAGAATTAACCCACTGCTGTTAGGATCTAGCTTTGCTCTGTACCTTCCAGGAGTTACTGGTTTTGGTGTTGCAAATTTTTGTTTCTCCAATTGGAAAAATTCTGGATGCTTTTGCTCGTTTCTTTTTCTTATGATGTCCCAGTGGTTAAACAAAGCAGTGACGTCTGCTAGTTTTATTTTATCAGCTTTCGCTAGTTTAAGATTTACCACTGCAATGTCAGCTAGCCAGTATTGATATCCATCAAAGATAGCTATTGATTTCTTCGATTTTACTTGCATTCTTCTAAGTGTTATAACTCTTACTAAGGGGTCTACGGTTTCTCTGCCATCTTTGCTTTTTTGTTTTACTGCTAAAAGTTTTCTAAATACCTCTCCAGCCATCACTATTTGTCTGTGTTGAGCTTTTTGAGATTCTCTTTTTTCGAAAAGTCCCCGTCTTCTTCGCGCCTCTTCCCGCCTGGCTCTTAGGCTTTGTTCTTTTTGTCTTGCGGCAAGGGCCCGTAGTTGTCTTGGGGTTAAGGGGGGTCGCGCGCGAATTTTTGTGGCCGTAACATGATTTCTTCCGCTTCCAATAAGTCCGCGATTTGTTTGCGTTCGTGTATTCCTTGTTAGTGTGCTTCTTCCCATGACTGAAGTTAGGTTCGTTTGTTAATTAAGCTTTTTGCTTTGCGATATTTTTTTTGTTTTTTGGACGTTGGGCTTAAATATTGTTCCATGTATTTTTCTGTTTAGTGTTTTTTATGTTTGATTCAGTAAAAAAAGAAGATTCAGTTATTTATGATTTAATTTTAAAAGAAAAACAGCGCCAAATGGAAGGAATCGAATTGATTCCTTCAGAAAATCTTGTGTCAATGGCTGTTATGGAAGCCCTTGGGTCTTTTCCTTGTAACAAATATTCCGAAGGTTATCCAACTCATAGGTATTATGGCGGAAATGAAGTGATTGATCAGATCGAGCAATTAGCTATTGATCGTTTGAAAGAATTATTTGGAGCGGAGCATGCAAATGTTCAACCCAATTCAGGTTCTCCTGCAAATATGGCGATGTATTTTGCTTTGCTTAAAATGGGCGACAAAGCGATGGGGATGAAGTTAACTGAGGGTGGGCATTTAACTCACGGACACAAAGTAAATTTTTCAGGAAAATTATATAATTTTGTTCAGTATGGTGTTGATAAAGAAACAGAGATGCTTGATTATGATGTTATAAGAAAACAAGTTCTTGAAGAGAAACCAAAATTAGTTCTTTCCGGTTACACTGCCTATCCAAGAAATATTGATTTTAAAGAATTTAGAAAGATTTGTGATGAAGCAGGGGCATATTGTGTTGCTGATATTGCTCATATTGCTGGCTTGTGTGCTGCGCGTGTTCATGAGAATCCAGTTCCTTATTTTGATGTTGTTACAACCACAACTCACAAAACTTTGCGCGGTCCAAGAAGTGCAGTAATTATGTGCAAAAAAGAATTTGCAGAAAAAATTGATAAAGCAGTTTTTCCTGGGTTGCAGGGGGGTCCGCATGAGCATACAATTGCCGCAAAAGCAATTGCTTTCAAGGAAGCTCTCGAGCCAAGTTTCAAAGATTATGCTTCTCAGATTATTAAAAACTCAAAAAAATTAGCAGAATCTCTTCAATCATTTGGTTATAGGTTAGTTTCTGGTGGTACAGATAATCACTTGATTTTAGTTGATGTGCGTAAGTCGGGCATTTCAGGAATTGATGCAGAAAAAGCTCTTGAGAAAGCAGGGTTGTATTGCAATAAAAATACAATTCCTTTTGAGACAGGCTCTCCTTGGGATCCTTCAGGGATACGACTAGGCACTCCAGTTCTAACCACTCGCGGGATGAAAGAATCAGAAATGGTTCAAGTAGCTGAATTTATTCATAATGCTCTAAATTCAAGAAGCGATGATGCAAAACTTGCTCAACTAAAAATAAAGGTAAAAGATTTTTGCAGCAAATTTATTTTTTATTCTTAATTCAGTATATTTTTAAATTAGATTATGGTTGGTTATATTATGCGCAAAAATTTTTCTCTTAAAGAATTCCTTTTCGGCTTTGTTTTTTCTTTTATTGTTCGTTTTTTGCGTGTGTTTCCAAACAATGATCCAATTATGGGTTGTATGCTTCCTCAAGCAAGAAAGAATGCTTTTCAAGCCGCGGCATTTGCTTTTTTAGCAATGCTTGTTTTTGATTTTTTTACTTCAGGTATTGGTATTTGGACTTATGTTACTGCAACAACATATGCTTTGCTTGCTTTGTTTTTTAGTTTTTATTTTTCAAAAAAGAAAGTTCATTATTCAACATATGCTTCCGCTTCAATTGTGGGTGTATTAATTTTTGATATTATTACAGGCCCTCTTATGAGTTCTTTTTTGTTTAACCAGAGTTTTTTGTTTACAACACTTGCCCAAATCCCTTTTACTCTTAGTCATTTAGTGAGTGGTGTTTCCTACACGCTAGTTCTTGCTCCCGTGTTTGACCTTGATGTTCGAAAAGAATTGCTTTTTAAAGTTCACTCCATAAAAAATTTCTTATTGTTTGTTTCAAATTTTTGGAGAGGATTTTTTTGAAGAACTTTAATGCGGTTTTGGCTTTTTTTGTTTTATTTGTTCTAGTTTTTTCTTTTGGGTGTCTTCAAACCCAAGAAAATTCTACAGGTGTGTCAAAAGTTTCAGTGACAATTATTAGTGATACAAACGAAGTTTGGTTTTCTGGATCTTCCGATTTTAATAAAGGTCTTAATGCTTTTGATGCAATGAAACAACTTCTTGGCGAGCAGAATATTTCTTATGATTCTTATGATTTTGGTGTTTTTGTTAAGGGTTTTATGGGCAGAGAAACACCAAATGATTATTTTTGGTCTCTTTCTGTGAATGGCTCTTCCGCAGATAAAGGGATTTCTTCATATAGCTTAGATTATGATACAAACTTTTCTTGGGAACTTAAAAAGTTAGAAAGTTATCCAAATTAATTTTTCTTTCTTTTGATTTTTTGTTTTGTTAGCGCTTTTTTTAGGCTAGTTTTCTTTTTTTAAGCAAATTTGTTTTTTTTGTTTAAGTTTCAAAAAGATAGTTCTTCTCTCTTAGTTTTCCTTGATTTTTTTGTTGTTGAAATAATTTTTATTATTTTTTTTGCGTTTTAAAAAAAATTATTTTTTTCCCCACTATATTTGGACGGAAATGTGAACTTTTTTAGTGTTTTTTATTAACTTTCTTAACTTTTTTTTCTCTTTTTTCCTTTTCTTTTCGTTTTCCACACCTTTTGGGACTTTAGGGGGTTTAGTTTCTCAACTTGTGTGTTTTTACCAGTAACGTTTTTAAACAACAAAACGTTTAGTTGTCTGGTAAAATTTTTTTGTAAAAAACTTGCTTTGTAGGAGAGGTGTGATAACATGGTTTCTGTTAGTGAATTTGCGCGATTAATTCAAGATAATGCTATTGTTTTAGTGGATTTTTGGGCTGAGTGGTGCCCGCATTGTTTGTCTTTGATGCCTCAGGTTGATTCTATTTCAAAAGAGCTTTCTGGTAAAGTTTCTGTTGTTAAAGTTAATGCTGGCGAAGCAGCTGATGTTGCTTCTCAGTTTGATGTAACTAGTCTCCCGACTTTTTTAATCTTCAAAAATGGAGAGTTGATTGACCGTTTTAATGGTAGCACAACCGCTTTTGAATTGAAGCAGAAAGTGCTTGCAGCGACTGAATAATTGATTCTCTTATTTGCTTAGTGTGTGTTTCGCACGCTAAGTTTAGTATTTTTTGCACGGGGTTGGATTTTTGTGGTTAGTGGGTTAGAGATATCCAGGGTTTTTACAAAGAAAGGAGTTAATGTTTATGACTCCATTGATTTTGTTGTCCGCGAGAGTATGATAAAAAATCCTGATGGTTCTATTGTTTTTCAGAACAAAACTGTTGAGGTTCCTTCTTTTTGGTCCCAAACAGCGACAGATATTTTAGCGCAAAAGTATTTCAAAAGAGCAAAAATCCCTGAATGTGATGAAAGTGGTTATCCTATTAAGGGGACAAAAAATATTGGCGGGGAAAGTTCAGTAAAACAAGTAGTTAATAGGTTGGCTGGTTGTTGGCGCTCTTGGGGCGAAGAAACAAATATGTTTGCTTCTAAAGATGATGCTGACGCTTTTGAGGACGAATTAAAGTTCATGCTTGTTAATCAAATGGTTGCTCCAAATAGTCCGCAGTGGTTTAACACTGGTTTGTATTGGATGTATGGTTATTCAGCTCCTAGCGATGGTCATTTTTATTTTGATGAAGAACTAGGTAAAGTTGTTCCTAGTGATGACGCTTACAAAAGACCGCAGCCCCATGCTTGTGGTCGTTATGACACTTTGCTTTTCTCTGAACAGGGAATAATTCAACTTGGGGAAATTGTTGAAAAAGATTTAACTGGTTTAAAAGTTTTTGATGGCGAAAAATTTGTAAGAATTATTGCGACTAAAAATAATGGTGTTCGTACTCTTTTTAGAGCAACTTTGTCTAATGGTAATTATATTGATTTTACGGATGATCATCCTGTTTTGTCTTCCCAAAAAAGATTAAAGGATTTTGGGAGTTATGAGTGGAATTATTTGCGTGACATTGTTGGGTACAAAGTTGTTCAATCAAGTAATTTAATGATTGCTGAAAAAAACGAAGTGTTTAATAAAAATCTTGTTTCCAATGCAAGTTCTGTTTTAGTTGACATGGAAAGTTTGTTAGTTGATGCGGAGCTTGCCGGCTGGGTTGTTGGTGATGGTTATTTTGGACAGTATGGCAAAACAACAATGTTTGGTGTTATTACAATAAATGGTGACGAATTTTCCCACGTTTCCTCTTTGTTTGAAAAGAAATTTGGTTCTTTTACTTTTACAACAAAAAGGGAAATAAGCCCTGACTACAAAATTATTCGCCATGATTTCAAAGAAGTAACAGATTTTGTTTTAGAATATAATTTAAATAAAAATTCATTTACCGCTTCAGTTCCTCAAAAGATTCTTTCTTCTCCAAAAGTTGTCCAATCAGCTTTTTTGCGTTCATTGTTTCAGGCGGATGGTTGTGTTAGAATCCGCAAAGAAAATAACAGGAATTCGGGTGATATTGTTTTATCAACTATTTCTGAAAAACTTGCTCACCAAACTCAAGCAATGCTTTTGAATTTGGGCATTTATTCAAGGGTTTCTTTGTGCAATGACTCGAGAAGCAATAGACACCCATTGTACCAGATAGTTATTTCTTATTTTTCAGAAAGAAAAAAGTTTGAAGAATTTATTGGTTTTATTTCTGCAGAGAAAAAAGAAAAACTTGCTTTGCTGAACTCTCTTGTTATTGGAAAAAACAAAAAACCTGTTTCTGAGGAAACAGTTGTTTCTATTGAAGAGATTGGTGTCGAAACAGTTTATGATATTCAAACAGAGAGTGGGAAATTTTCTGCTAATGGGGTTGTAGTTCATAATTGTTTCATTCAGCACGTGAAAGATTCTTTAATGGAAGAGGGGGGTATTTTTGATTTAATTAGGCGTGAAGGTCGTTTGTTTAAACATGGTTCAGGTACGGGAACAAATTTTTCTACTTTGCGTGGAAAAGGGGAGTCTCTTTCCGGCGGAGGAATTTCTTCCGGTTTAATGAGTTATTTAAAAATTTATGATACTGTTGCTGGTTCAATAAAGAGTGGCGGAACAACAAGAAGAGCGGCAAAAATGGTTGCTCTTGATATTGATCATCCTGAAATTAAAGAATTTATTGATTGGAAAATGGAAGAGGAAAAAAAAGTTGCTGATATGGTTGCGGGAAGCAAGGTTTGTAACAAATATATTAATGGGGTTATGAAGATTGCTTTTGAATCAAAAGAAATTGATCCGGAAAAAAGTCCGGCGCTAAAATTTGCGATAAAAAAAGCTGTTGCTAATGGGGTTCCACTGAATTATGTTTTTAGAGCTCTTCAGCTTGCTTCTCAAGGAAAGTCCTCAATGACAATTAAAGAATATAATACTCATTTTGAAGGTGACGCCTATTATACAGTTGCGGGCCAGAACTCAAATAATTCAGTTGTAATTCCAAATTCTTTTTTTGATGCGCTTGACAAAGGAGCTAATTGGAATTTAACTTGGCGTACTAACGGAAAAATTTGCGAAACCCTTCCGGCTAAAACCTTGTGGGACAAGATTTGTTTTGCTGCGTGGAATTGTGCCGATCCTGGTGTAATGTTTTATTCAACAATTAATGAGTGGCACACCTGTCCCGCTAACGGTCCTATTCGTTCAAGCAATCCTTGTAGTGAATATTTTTTCTTGGATAACTCAGCTTGTAATTTAGCTTCAATTAATTTGAAAAAGTTCCTTGACATTGATTTAGGGAAATTTAAAACAAAAGAATTTATGCACGCGGTTCGTTTGTGGACTATTGTTTTAGAAATTTCTATTGTTATGGCTCAATTCCCTGCGAAAGAAATTGCTGATATTACTTACAAAACAAGATCTCTTGGTTTAGGTTACGCCAATATTGGTAGTGTGCTAATGTTACTTGGTAAGCCTTACGATAGTGAAGACGGTCGTTCTATTGCTGCTAGCATTACTTCTTTAATGTCCGCAGTTTCTTATAAAACAAGTGCTGAGATGGCAGCAGCATTTGGTCCCTTCAAAGAGTTTGAAAAAAATAAAGAAAATATGCTTCGTGTTATATCAAATCACAGAACAGCCGCCTATTCATTTGATGATTCTAAATATGTTGGTTTAACAATTAAGCCTCAAAAGTTTGATGATGGAAAATGCCAGAAGGATATTGTTGTTGAGGCAAGGGCTGCTTGGGATGATGCGTTAAAGAATGGTAAGGAATTTGGTTTTAGAAATGCGCAAGTTACTTTGCTTGCTCCAACAGGAACAATTGGATTATTAATGGATTGTGATACAACTGGGTTAGAACCAGATTTTGCTTTAGTAAAATTCAAGAAACTTGCGGGCGGGGGATATTTTAAGATAATTAATAATAGTGTTCCTTTCGCTTTGAAGAATTTAAATTATGACGACAAGCAAATTGAAGATATTGGCAATTATCTTGTGGGGCATGGAACTCTTGAAGGTTGTTCAACAATTTCTTTTGAAAAGTTGCGTGCAAAAAAGTTTGGAGACAAAGAAATTGAATTAGTTCGTTCTTCTTTGAAAGGAGCTTTTGATATAAAATTTGTTTTTAATAAATATATTTTGGGCGAAGAGTTTTGTAAGAGTATTGGTTTTACAAGTAACGAACTTGATGACCCTAATTTTAACATGTTGTTATCTCTTGGTTTTTCAAAAAATGATATTGAGGAAGCGAACAAATTTGTTTGCGGTGCAATGACTATTGAGGGTGCTCCTCACTTAAAAGAAGAACATTTGCCTGTGTTTGATTGCGCTAATAAATGCGGAAAATATGGTAAGAGATTTATTTTGTGGGACGCGCACATAAAAATGATGGCTTCAGTTCAGCCTTTCCTTTCTGGGGCGATTTCAAAAACAATTAACATGCCTTCTAATGCAACTATTGCTGAAGTTGAGAAAGCTTATTTGCTTTCTTGGAAAAGTATGTTGAAAAGTAATGCGCTGTATAGGGATGGAAGTAAACTTTCTCAGCCATTGAATGCTGTTTCTGGCGATATTGCTGAAGAATTATTGCAGGTTGCTGTTGAAGAGGATGTTGACGAAAATATTAATACTCAAAAGATTCCTAGTGTGATTGACCAAAAAGTAGAGCGTAAGCGTTTGCCTAAGAAGCGTCGTGGTTTAACTCAGGAAGTAATTATTGGGGGTCACAAAGTTTTCATCCAAACAGGAGAATATGATGACGGGGCTCTTGGCGAAGTGTTTGTTTCAATGTATAAAGAAGGAGCAGCGTATAGAAGTTTACTTGCTTGCTTTGCTGTTGCTATAAGTAAAGCTTTGCAGTATGGTGTTCCTCTTGAAGAGTTTGTTGATTCATTTACTTTCACAAGATTTGAACCGGCGGGAATGGTCCAAGGGCATGATGCGATAAAAACATGTACCTCAATTCTTGACTTCGTTTTCCGTTTCCTTGGTTATGAATATTTAGGTAGGACAGATTTTGTTCATGTTAAACCTTTAGAGGAAGTGAAAGAAACTCAAAGCAAAGTAACTGTTCAGACAATCTTAGTTAATAATTCTGCAAGTTCTCTTGAGTCTGTTAAAGAAAGGCCCCTTGAGAATTCGTTTGACAAACCCGCTAGTAAATCAGCCATTTTAGCTGATCCAAAAATTTCTGATGCGCGCTCAAAAGGATATACTGGCGAAGCGTGCAGAGAGTGCGGTAGCATGAAGGTGCGCAGAAATGGCACCTGTACGGTTTGTGAGGATTGCGGTTCAACTTCTGGTTGTAGCTAAAACTTGTCAACCAATTAGTAGTTATTTTTTTTGTTCCACATGTTCATCATATTAATGATTAACTTAAAACGATTTATTGGATTAAGTGGTTTTTTTGGATAATGGGTTAGTTCACATTTATTTCGGAAATGGCAAAGGAAAAACTTCTTCCGCTTTAGGTTTAGCTCTCCGTTTTTTGGGGTGGGACAAAAGTGTTTTACTTATTCAATTTATGAAGAAACCTCAAAAGCAATTCAATCAGTTTGGCGAAATAGTTTTTTTGCAGAAATTTATTTCTATTGAACAATTTGGTTCCAGTAATTGGGTTTTTGAAAAGAACCCTTCCGAACAGGCAAAAAGTGAGGCTCTTGAGGCGTTTTCTTTTTTAAAAGAAAAAGTTTCTTCTAGTGAATTTGATTTAATTATTGCTGACGAATTGCTTTATTGTTTGGATTTTGGTATTATCTCAGAGCAACAAATAATTGACTTAATCAAATCAAAAAATCCTTCTGTTGAGTTAGTTCTAACCGGTTCGCATAAACCCTGGCCGAATGTTTTTGCTGTTGCTGATTATGTTAATGAAATAAAAAAGGTCAAGCACCCGTTTGATTTAGGGGTGTTGGCTCGTAAAGGAACCGAGTACTAATTTTTTTTGGGTGAGGTTAAGGTTGTGGCTCTAATTAATTAGCTTGATTTTAGTTTTGGTTAATTATTTTGATTTCTTGTTTTGTTAGTGGTTTTTTAATAACTTCTTTTCTTTTTTGTTGGATTATATGCTCATTGGCATTATTGGTTTAAATGGTTGTGGAAAAGACACTGCCGCCGATTATATTGCGTTAAAACTTTCTTGTAAAAAAGTTTCTTTATCAGATATTGTTCGTAAAGAGGTCAGTTTACACGGGCTAGATTCCTCAAATAGAGATGATTTGAATCTCGTTTCCGAGTCCTTGAGAAAAACCCAAGGACCCGATTATCTTGTCAAAAGGGCTTTGAAGGATTTTGCCCCTAATGACAATTTGGTTTTATCTTCATTTAGGCACCCCTTAGAAATTACTTTGTTAAAATCAAAAAAAGGAGTGATAATTAGAATTGATGCGAACCAAAAGACAAGGTATGAACGGACAAGATTGCGGTTGAGGGATGTTGGGGATTCTTTTGAGAAATTTATTGAAAAAGAAAATCGTGAACTTTCAAATCCCGACCCTGAGAAGATGCAAATTGCCAAGTGTTTAAAAATGGCTGATTTTGTTATTGATAACAACGATTCTCGTGATTCTCTTTTTTCTAAAATAGATTCTTTAATAAAGAAGTTATAATAATTTTATTCAATTATTTCTTTTGCAATAAATTCAGTGCTTCCAGAAAATTTGCTTGTTCTTGAATAGCCGTATATCTTTACTTTTTCTCCACCAATTTTTTCATTTATTTCATCAATTATTGTTTCAGTGCTTTTTTCTTCAAGGTTTTTTGTTAGCTCTTCCATTGGTTGTTTGATTAATTTTAGCGCGCTTTCTCCAAATAGAGTTAGTTGTATTTGTGCGGTTTCATCTTCTATTGTTGCCGATATAACAGCGTTCTTTTTTCCTTTTATTTCTCCACAATTTTCGCAAAGCAACCCATTTTCAGTTTTTGTTGTTTTTTTTCCGCATTTTTCGCATACAACATAAGTAAGATTTCCACTAAGCACTCTAACAACCTTAGCTTCAATTACAGCGCTTTCTCCTTCAGTTAGTTGATTTATTGCTTTTTCTTTTAGCGTTTCCTTCATTATCTCCATCACTGTTGCTATTTTTTCTTCGCATTGTTTTATTTCCGCAGTATATCCTAAGTGTAATTCAATTCCATACTTGCCTTCTTTTGTGTAGGCATTATTTATCTCTATTGAGTCCCCTTCGTTGAACTCATCCATTGCATCAGCTTTTTCGTTCCACGCAGTTGTTCTTACAATCGCCGTTTCGTCTCCAAATTGGAATGAGCATAGTTTTCCCTTTCGGTCCTTGCTTTCAAATTCTTTGCAAGGAAATTTTCTTATTATTCTTCCCATTGTGCTTACTGAGTTTAATCCTCCCTTTAAATTAGAAATTTTTATTTTCTCATTTACTCCTTTTTTTGTTATAGTAATATCTCCGCCAAAACCTAAAGTTAGTTGTTTTTTTTCGTTATAACTCGAAACTATCCCATTACTAAGAATTATTTCATCTCCGCGTGTCAATTTGTATTTATCAACTTGATCATTCCAGAGGGTTGTTCTTATTTCTCCAGTTCCATCACTTAGTATTAGTGATAATAATTTTCCTTTCTTCCCGTTTTTTTCAAATTCTTTTACAGGGTAAATCGCTTCCACGTTTCCTTTTACTTCTACCCCTTTTTTTCCATCAGTTAGTTCACTTATTTTTAATTGTTCTTCATCTTTTCCTTTGAGTCCCAGTTCTTTTTCCACGAGGTGAGCAGCTCCTTCGTCAGTTAGTAGTCCTGCAAATTTTTTGGTCTTTATTTGGACTAGTCCGCGTATTTCTCCTTCGTTTTTTCCGCTCCTTTGGGCTATTCCAAGAATTAGTTCTTCTATGTTTTTTTCCATAATTGAATTTCTTTCTGCAAGTGTTTTTATATTGTTGCCCGGCATTAAGCCAACAGTCTTTGTGTAGCTTTAACTTTTTCCTTTATAAAACAGCTTTCTTTTCCTTAGTTCTTTTACCATTTCGTTAAAGAATTTCAGCATTGGCTTAAACTCCTCCAAATAGGGCCTTTTTATTTCTATAAATTGTTTTTCCGTTAGTTTAAAGTCACTCCATTGGAAGGGGTATTGCATTATTTGTATTGGGGGATCAAGTACATCAATTGCCTTGCAAAATCTTGCCTCTTTGCTTTTTTGTCCCGTGTATTCTATCCACGCTTTTTTAAAATCCGTTTTTATTGTTTTTGGAAGTACTTTGCACAATTTTTTATATGCCTTGTCTTCTCTTTTGTCTTTTGTTTTGCGTTTCTTTTTGTCAAATATGTTTGTGTCTCCAGAATATACTTCGACCAAGTCATGATACAGAATTAGTTTGTGTACTTTGTCTTTATTGAGTTTTTTCACTTTTTTGAGAAAGTACTCCGCGAGTATAAACATTGAATATACATGCTCTGCTGTGCTTTCTTTTCTTTGTTTTCGCTGGCACGCTCTATCAACATATTTTAGTAAGTAAGCTATTCTTAGTTTGTCAAGTTCGTGCATTATTTTGAATTGTTGTTTTTAGTGCATAAAAATCTTTGTTTTTTTGCCCTAGCAATGCCTTTTTATACTTCTTTTTCTCTATTTTTCTAAAGAGGTTTTGCTATGAATGGCGGTAAAGTATACACAAAGCTTTTGGCTCAATTAAAGGAACAGGCAGGTTTGTTATTTCTTGTAATTGACCCTCCAAATCAAGAGCCTGAAGCGGCAGGAAAATTAGCTAAAATTGCCGAGGATTCAGGCGCTTCTGCTATCGCTGTTGGGGGTTCTTTAGGTGCTCAAGGAAAACTTCTTGATGATACTTTACAATCAATTAAAAATAAAACAAAGTTGCCGACAATTTTGTTCCCAGGAAATATTGCTACTTTGTCAAAAGAAGCTGATGCGATTTATTTTTTGTCAATGCTAAATAGTAATGATCCTTATTATATTTCAGGAGCACAAATTGCTTCTGCTTTTCCAGTAAAAAAATTAGGGCTAGAAGTTATTCCAACTTCCTATATTATTGTTGAGCCTGGCAGAGCGGTTGGTTTTATGGGTCGCGCTCAAATGATTCCAAGAAACATCCCCTACCTTGCTGCCGCTAATGCTCTTGCAGGTCAGTATATGGGTGCTAAAGCAGTTATTCTAGAATCAGGGGGCGGAGCAGATATGCCTGCGCCTAAAGAAATGATTTCTTACACAAAGAAATCAATTGATGTTCCTTTGATTGTCGCAGGAGGGGTAAGAACTCCCGAATTTGCTTTTGATTGTATTTCTTCAGGTGCTGATATTGTTCATGTTGGTTCTGCAATAGAAAAAGCGGGATCAGAAAAGGAAGCGGCCAATAGGTTGAAAAAAATAGCTGATTCAGTAAAAAAGGGAGCGAAGGCAAAGAGGTAATTTGTTTGGGGTTTAATTAATTTAACTCTTTTACTATCTCTTGAATTGCTTCTTTTAGAGGTTGCTTTTGTTTGTAACTTAATTTTGTTATCTTTCGCAAATCATAATTTCTTTCTTTGCTCAAATGTCTAATATTTTCAGCGGTTAGTGTTTTTGACCCAGTTATTTTTCCAATAATTACTCCAATAAATCCAGGAACATGTTTTACTTTAGTGTTTTTCATTCCGAGGAGTTTTTTTCCAGTTTCGCAGAACTCATTTAGTGTCCATTTTTCTTTTGTTGCAACAAGGTATGTTTCTCCGCACTTTCCTTTTTTTAGAACAGTTTCAATTGCTCTTGCAAGTTCTTTTACATAAGTTACTTGAAAAGTGTTTTTCCCGCCGCACGGAAGTGGATAGTTCTTTTTTAACAGGTTAAACATTTTTTTCCAATAGTTATTTGCTCCCAAAACCATTGCGCTTCTTATAATATTTACGCAAATTTTTTCTTTGTGTCCTAAAACAATCTTTTCTGCTTCAAGTTTGCTTTTCTCATAATTATTTTCGGGGCGGGTTTCACTTTTTTCGTTTACTTTTTCTTTTGGGCAGCCATACACCCCTGTTGAGCTTAGAAAAATTAGTTTTTTCACTTTGTTTTTTGCCGCTGCTTCAACAACATTTTTTGTTCCTTTTACATTTACTTCCCAGAGTTGTGGCGAATCATTTTCTATTATTGCGGCTAAGTGAATAACAACATCTGTTCCTCTCATTTCTTCTTCCAAATCGCTTACATTTAGAATGTTTTTTCCATTTGTTTGGTCATATCCTTTTAGGGTGTGCTTTTTTTCAAGTAGTTTTGCCACCTCTTTTCCAACAAATCCGTCCGACCCAATTAGAAGTATTTTCATGTACATATTCTGTTTGTCGGCTTTTTTAACTATATCAGAAAAGCAATTTAATGATTAAATCAGGGTACATTGTTCCGATGATGACGCCTAAGAGAATAAATGGACCGAATTTTGGCAAATTTCTTAGCACGATTATCTCTGTTATCTTGGTTTTCTTTAGCAATTCAATTTCTCTTTTTTCGATTAGCTCTTTTCCTTTGAGTAATTTAAGTATGGTTTGGTTGTTGTTTTGTGAAATTATCTCATCTTCTTCAATTTCTGTGAGTCTTATTTTTTTGTCAAAGAATTCTTTTTTTATTTCTTTTTGTAGTGCGACAAAAACCATTCCAAGACTAAATATTATTCCTAGCAAAAAAGCGGTTTGCATTTGTAGTGCTTCATAGTGTGCCATAAGACCTAAGTAAGTTATCAAAATTATCTCCATTATTCCCGCTTTAATTATTCCTTCTTTGTTTTTTTTCACGCTTAGTCCTTTTCTTGCATATCTTATGGTGTAATATGCTGAGTAAAATATCATTGACATTAGTGCTGCGCTAAATATTGTTGTTGCCAAAAAGTTTATGTTATTGTACGGGTTCAATAAACATATTCCTGCAAATATCTTCACATCCCCTCCCCCAAGTTTTCCAAATTTGTACGCTAAAAAGAAAACAGCAAAGAGTATTCCTGCGTACAACAAATTGTTCGTTTGTCCTTGTGATATTGATAATATTATTCCAAGTAGAATCATTGGATAAGTTATCCAATCATAAATGTACCCTGTTTTTATGTCAGTAATTGCCCCTGTGAGCGTTCCTATTAGAAGAATTAGTTGCTGAATTAGTTGTAGCATCCACTTAATTGTTTCTTTTCTTTTATTAATTCTTTTGTTTAAAAAAAAGGGGTTTTAGCCCCTTTTTTAGTACATTTCACCTATTTCTGGTTCTTGTGTTTCATCTATTAAGTCAGTTATCGTGTCATCAATTACTGCGCTTTCTTCAGTAAGGGTGTTTTCATTTAGCTCGTTGCTTTGGTCATCACCCAGTTGGTTATCAGTTTGTTGGGTGCATCCAAGCATTGCAAAGAGCAAAACCAAAAGAATTGCTATCCCTAGTATTGTTTTTTTCATTGGTTACCACTTCCTTTTTTATTTGTTCTTATTGAAACAATTCTTTCTTTTAGTGCTTCGATTTTTTGTTGCACTTGTTGTTTTGCGTGGTCAATTATTGCTTTTTGTTCGGCATTTCTTTTAGCGATGTTTTGTTTTACTTGACTCATTATTTGTTCTTTCACGCTCTTGTTTACATCAGAGTAGTGTTCAAGCAATCTTTCCCTTATTTGTGATTGCATTAGTTCACCGTTTCGGATTTGTGCTGCAAGTTCTTGATTTTGTTTTCCGATTTTAGCCATGAATGCGGTAATTTTTTGTGCGTTGTAGTTTCTTATGAGCCCAACTATTTGTCCATTTAGCGAATTAAGCTGGTTTGCGTCAATATTTTTTATCGCTTCAGCTATTTCTCGCTTGTCTTCTAATGTCAATATTGCTTGTGCTAAGTCTCTAAATTCCTTTGTTGTTGTTATTGCTTCTTTTTTTATTGAAACATACTCTGCCGCAGCTTCTTCGCTTGTAAGCGTTTGATTCGTCAAAGAAATTACTTCTTCTTTTAAGGAATACATTTTGTTGCTTAAGTCCTCAAGCTCCGTGATATTTTCATCTTCATGATTTTTTTGGATAATTTCAATTATTTGTTCTCCAATTAAGTAGTTTCTTGTTAGTCTTTTTTCCAGTTGTAATAAACGTACTTGGGTTCCAAGCGGAGTATTCATTTGACTTATTTCCGCTTTGTCAGAATCACTTAGTTCCGTTTCTGTGCCTAAAGTCGGATTTGCGGATATTAAAACCGGTTCTGGCACTTGATCTGTTGCTTCTTCAGCCAGTGTTAGTGGCGCAAATGTTAACAAGATCATTAGTATTATTCCAATTGTCATAATTTTCACATAATCACCTCTATTTGTCAAAGTAACTTGGAGTCTTCTTCTTAAATATTTATTCTTTTAATACGGCGTGGTTTTTTTAGTTTTATTAAGTTTTTATTTTTATTGCGTTTTTAGTTTAATTGATTTTTTAGCTTAATTGTTTTTTTAAAATTTGTTTTTGTTAAGTAAAATTAGTTTTTTGATTTTTTATTTCAACCTGAATTTCTTCATTGCTTTTCTGCCCTGCATTTGTTTTAACATATCCCCGATTCCTTTCTCTCCAAAGTTTTTCATTGCTTTTTCGCTTTGGATGTTTTTGAATTTTTTGAACATCTTTTTCATTTGTTTGAATTGCTTTATTAGTTCTCTCACTTCTTCCGTATTTTTTCCTGCTCCTTTAGCTATTCGTTCCACTCGTGCTCTATTCATTAATTCGGGTTGTGTTCTTTCTTTTTCTGTCATTGAATCAATTATTATCTTAAAGTTGTCAAGTTTTTCTTGTCCTTGTTCCATCATATCTTTTGGCAGTTTTGTTCCCAGTCCAAGTAGCTCAGCAACTTTGTTTAGTGGTCCCATTTTTTTTGTTGCTTGTAATTGCTGGTAAAATACTTTAAAGTTTAGTTCTCCCCTCATTATTGCTTCGCCGTCAAGGTTTTCTATTTCGGCTTCTTTTGCTTTTTCTAATAATCCTTGCAAATCCCCGTAACCCATTATTCTACTTAAATATCTGTTCGCGTCAAATCCTTCAAAATCATTTTGTTTTTCTCCTGTTGAAATAAAATAAACACTTGCTCCAGTTTCGTTGCATGCAACTAGTGCTCCTCCGCCTTTTGAGCTTCCATCCATTTTTGTTATTATTACCCCATTAACACCAACCGCTTTGTGAAATGCTTGTGCTTGTTTTTTTGCTAAATTTCCAATATCCGCTCCTAAAACAAGCCATTTTTCTTCCGCATTAAATGCTTTATCAATTTCTTGTATTTCTTTTACTAGTTCATCATCAAGTGCGCTTCTTCCTGCGCTATCACAAATAATTATTCCGCATTCTTTTAGCTCTTCAAGTCCTTTTTTGATTATCTTTGCGGGGTCTTTTTCTTCTTTTATCCCAAAGAATTTTGCTTCCGCTAATTTAGCATTTGTTTGTAATTGTTCATAAGCGGCAGGCCGAAAAGTATCGGCTGCAATAACCCCTACTTTGTGTCCGCGTGTTCTATAATATCTCGCTAATTTTCCTGTCATTGTGGTTTTTCCTGAACCAAATAATCCGCATAGTAATATTTTTTTTGGGTTTTGTGGAGCTTCTTTTCCGCCAAGGACCCCTACTAAAGCATCGTAAGTTATCTTTACTATGTGTTCTCTTTGAGTCATTCCTTTTTGTGCAGGCTCAAAGGCACTTTCCTCTATCTTTTTGCTTAAGGCAAGCACGGTAGTAATGTCCACATTTGCGGCTATGAGTGCTCTTTGCATTTCTTTTATTGCTTCTTTTACCACTTCTTTATCAATTGCGCCCGCGCCCTGGATTTTGTCCATGGCTTTTCTTAGTGATTCTCCAAGTCCCATTTTTCTCGAAATAATTGTTCTAGGGAATTGTTTTAAACCATTTTGAGGAGGGTTTTTGTTTCGTTCATCGTAACCCTTTTAAATACTTAATTTCCTGTACTTAGTGGAGGGTTGTTTATGGTGCTAGAATTAGTTTTGTACGGAGTAATATTGTTAGTTATTGTTGGCATAATTTTTTTAATTGTAACATATAATTCTTTAGTTTCCACAATGAAGCAAGTAGATAATTCGTGGTCACAAATTGATGTTCAGTTAAAGAGAAGAGCTGACTTGATTCCTAACCTTGTTGAAACCGTTAAAGGTTATGCAAAGTTTGAGAAATCAGTTCTAACAAGTGTTACTGAAGCACGTTCAGCTTTAATGTCTGCAAAGACACCTAAAGAAGCAGCTAAAGCAGATAATATGCTTGCAGGTGCTTTAAAAAGTATTTTTGCTGTTGCTGAAGCGTATCCTACTTTGAAAGCCAGTGAGAACTTTAAAGCTCTTCAGGAAGAACTTTCTTCAACAGAGAACAAAGTTGCTTTCGCTCGCCAGTTCTATAATGACATGGTTATGAAATGGAACACAATGATTGTTACTTTTCCTACTGTTGTTATTGCAGGAATGTTTGGGATGAAGAAAGATAGAGAGTTTTTTGGCGCAACTGATGAGGAACGCAAAAGTGTTAAAGTGGATTTTTCTGATATGAGCAAATAAAGCTCATATCTTTTCCATTTTTTTGAATTAGTTTGTTTTGTTGTTGGTTTATTATTATTTAATAAATTTATTAAGTATTTTTGGTTTGTTTGGTGTTGTTATGCCAGTAGATTTTTATCAGCAGATTTCTTCTAACAAGAAAAAAACTTATTTTCTTTTCCTTGTTTTTTTCCTTTTGATTGGCGTTCTTGCTTCAATCATTTCTTATTTGCTTGGCGGGTTTAGTATTGTTGGGGGAATTTTTTTAACAATTTTTGGTGTTCTCACAATTATTTTTGCTTTAATTTCTTACTATACTTGTGATTCTATTGTTACTTTTATTTCTTCAGCAAAGCAAGCGGATCCAATTAAACACAAAATGTTGGTTAATATTATTGAAGAGATGGCTATTGCTTCTGGATTGCCCCTGCCTCGTGTTTTCATTATTGAGGACACTGCAATTAATGCGTTTGCCACTGGGCGTAATCCAGAGCATGCTGTTATTTGTGTCACTTCAGGTTGTCTTTCTAGATTGAGTCGCGATCAATTGCAGGGAGTTATAGCTCATGAGCTTTCTCATATTGGTAATAAGGATATGTTGTTATCTACT
>CAZPWC010000017.1:0-23084 GCA_964590155.1 uncultured archaeon | reverse complement strand
CATCCATCACTTGAAGCATAATAACAAGTGTCTTGGGTAGTCAGTGAAGTATCCCAATAACAACTAGTTACTCCCGAAGCTCCTCCTGCTATTCCGCCTGCGTAATCAGGTGTTCCTGCTGCGCTTATTACTCCGACAGCAAAGGAATTCGACGCCACTGCTGAGGATTGGATTCCAATAATTCCCCCGGCATAACTTGCTGCGCCCGTAGCGGTAGCGGATACATTAGCTGAAGAGTATGTATTAGATATGACTCCTGTGTGTGCCCACCCGGCAATTCCGCCTACTGAACTTGGACCGGTTATAGTTCCTGTGGAATAAGAATTTGAAATGATATTAGTTGCTCCAATTTGATATCCTACTATCCCTCCTGCATAAGTTGATGCAGCAAGTCCGGTAATTGTTCCTGAAGTGTACGATTTAGTTATTGTTCCAGCCTCATTTCTACCAACTATCCCGCCAAGTATTTGATAACCAACTATGTTGTAATCTACCAATCCAATTCTTGTTACTGATGAACCTGTTCCGAGACAGCCAAATAGGCCCTGTGAACTTTGCTCAGGTCGATTAATATATAGGTTGTTAATTACGTATCCTCTTCCATTAAGAGAACCGGTAAACTTTGTTCCAGAATAAGTCGGTCCTGAAAAAGAAGCTTTTTGAAAAAAAAGCACTTTTGGCTTTTCTGATTTGTCTTCCCTAAGTGCTGCACCTAAGTTGTTTCCTATTGGTCTAAATCCTGCTCCTGAGTTCCAGGTGTTTGTTTCTGAGCAATTAATATCTGCTCCTAGTGCGTAGTTTCCGTCTAGGTGTTCTTGCATGTCTTGTAGTTCTGCGCAGGAGTTTATTATCCAAGGATCTGCTAAAGTTCCTGAGCCTAAACCAATTACTTGTCCGGGGTTTGTTGGTGTTGTGTTTGTTGTGCATGTTGTTGGTTTGGTTACTGTTGCAGTTCTTGTGGTTGTGCCTTGGGTGTAGGTTAGGACGTAGGTGCATGTTATGGTTGTTGCTCCCTCGGGGCAGGGGCAGTCAGCATTAATGTCTGTTAAGAAAACCGTTATTTGTTGTCCCATAATTGCAACTTCGTTTTGCGATGATTCGATTGTTCCTGTAGAAATTTTTGTAATAATGATTGGTTCTGATGAGGTGCTTTGGAAGGTGAAGAGGGCATCTCCGTCTGCGTCAGTTATCGCTTCAACTACGCTTATGCTTCCTGAACCAAATCTTGATCCTAGTTCGTTAGAGTTTTTTGAAATATCTTGATTAGTTGAAGTGCTAAGCATAAATGTGGTTACAACCAAAGCCATTACAATAATAATGGCAACAATAACCAAATATTCAATAGTACTTTGCGCTCTCATGATTTCACGTTCTAGCTTTTTGCCCTGGTTTTCTAACATCTATTGTGTGATTAAGTGTTTATTAATTTTACCGCACATAGCGTTTTTACCAGCTAACTTTATCTCCTATCTTAACTTTTTTTGCCTGTCCTTTTGGAAGTTCTATGACATATTTTGCCGCCTTTTTTGGAGTATAGTTTGGGTGAAAAGGGTTTAGTGTTACTTTGTCCACTACTTTTTTTTCGTTGTTCAAGAACAAGATATCTATTGGGAAAAAAACAAACATCATATGGATTGATGCTTCTAGTTGTCCTTCTTTAGGCATTATCATTACTAAAGCATAATTGAATTTTTCTTGGTCTTCAAACATTAGTCCTTTTAGTCTACCAAGACCACTATCGGCTATTTTCACTTTTTTTATTATTTCTTTTCCGGATATCTTCAGTGCCAACTAAATAACCTCTGTAAAAGCAACTTGGTTAATTCTATAATAACTTAATTTGTATTATTTTAATTTCGCAAGGCATTAATTTTGTTATGTGTTATTGCAACATTTCTAGCGGAGGCACCTTTATTTCTTCCAGCAATTTTTTTGTTTTCTGTGGAGAAACTTTCTCGAATTCGCTTCGTTTTTCCTGTAGTTCTTTTGTTATGGCGTCAATTTCACCCATTTTTTGTTTTAATTGTTTTAGTATTTTGTTCATGTCCTCGCGTGCTTTTTCATTTATTTGTGCACTGTTCTTTAATTCTTTAAGGTTAAGTTCTTCGACCATCTGTTATAAGTAAGCATTTGTGGTATAAAAAACTATTTCTCAAAAAAAAGGTTATAGAAAGCCCTTTTCTTATTTTTTATTGGACCTATTTTAATACATTTCCTGTTTCATTTGACCAAAATATAAGATCTAGTTTGGCAAAATCAATATTGATTTCTTTGCAAAAATCCTTCATTTTTTTTTCAATTTCTAAATATTTTTTTACACTAAGGGTTTTTGGAACTTCATTTATAACTCCGCATTTTTGCAAGTTCTTTAATATGTGTCTGTCAAGTATTGCTATATCTTCTCCAAAACCAATATTCCTCAGAAAATGACTTGCTTCTTTCATCCCGTATCCATTAACTTCTTTTAATAAAAATTCTCTTGTTTTGTGTGGGTCGCTTGGAAGTCCGTTTTCGCAAAGAATTTTCTTTATTTTTGAGGAGGGAAATTTTTTTTGCGCTTCTCCAAGTCTTTTTGCTTTTGTTCTGAAAAATCTCACGTTTTTTACAAAAGGTTCTTTATCTTCAGCCAAACCCTTGTCCAATAATTTGTGTTCCTTTAATTGGGTGATACATTTCATTGCTTGTTTTGCTGAGCTTTGCGGGGTTAAAAGGCAAAAACATAATTCTTCATATACGGCTTCTTTTGATAGCCATGTTTTTTTAAAATCAGTAAGAGCTTTTTTTATTTTTTTTTCTAGCTCTGGGTCAGCAACACAGTTTTGGGGCAATAAAACACCTTAACCCATTATTAGTTCATCAACATTTTGCATTCCTTCAACAAGGTGTTCAAATAATTCTACGTGTCCTCTTTCAAATTCAGCCAATTCTTCAAAGAAGTGTTTTACTGAGCCGGTTGTTTTTTTTCCTGCTTCCGAGTAAAATTCAACCGCCTTTTTTTCTCTCCAAAGACCATAAAGTATTGCTGTCATTTCTCCTTGGGCTACCGAAGTAACATGCGTGTTTGCAGGGGCGCTTTTTGGGAATTTAACTTCGCTCATCGTTCCTTGTTTTAGTAATCCTTCAAGTTCCTTGATTTTTGCAAGATGCATTTTTTCTTCTTTCTCGAGAAATAAAAAGAATGATTCGAGTTCTGTTCCTTTAGTTTTTTCCGCTTCTTTTTTATAGAACTCTCCGCTTGAGGCTTCTATGTGCTCCGCTATTTTTAAAGCTTCCAAAACAGTTGCTGCTGAGTTTGGGTCAAGCTTTTCTATTGCATTTAGCACTTCTTTTGCTTTTACAAAGTCCACAAAATCCCCTTTTTGATATTCTTTCTTTTATTATTAGTTTCATAATTTTGTTGGCTTGTTGTTTTAAATGTTTTTAAGTCGGGATTTTTGAGGTACAATCCTGTACAGCTTTGTACTAATCGCTTTTTAAATAAAATAAAGCTTTTTCTGTTTATCTAAGTGGTGTTTTTTTGATTGAATCAATTGCTTTTATTCCTGACGGAAATCGGCGTTATGCAAAACAGGCAGGCATCTCTCTTGCCGAAAGCTATTCGTTAGGGACACAAAAAGCCCTTGATGTTGTTAAGTGGATTTCTAAGTATTCTTCAATAAAGGTTGGTACTTTTTACACTTTTTCTTTAAAGAACTTTGAACGCTCTAAACTTGAATTAGACATTCTTTTCAAAATTTTTGAGGGGCAACTAGATAAAGTTAAATCAGATCCTTTGTTCGAGGAAAACGGAATTAATTTGAAATTTATTGGAAGACGAGATA
The DNA here is from genome assembly GCA_964590155.1 of uncultured archaeon. Taxonomy (GTDB): domain Archaea; phylum Iainarchaeota; class Iainarchaeia; order Iainarchaeales; family JAAZKV01; genus JAAZKV01. The sequence goes on along the minus strand of CAZPWC010000017.1, from coordinate 19,263 downwards.
TGTTTCCTTTAAAGCTTCAGGAAAAAATGACTTCTGTTGAGGATTACACTTCAAAGTTTAATGGTTCCCGAATTAATTTGGCTCTTGGTTATGATGGCCAAACAGAAATAGTTGATGCTGCCCAGAAATTTGCTCTTGATGTTCAACAAGGCAAAGCAAAACCAGAAGACCTTTCTACAGGAAACTTTTCTAGTTATTTGTATTCTGATTTTAAAGCGCCTGATTTGATTGTGAGAACTTCAAATGAACAACGTTTGTCAGGTTTTTTAACTTATCAAAGTTCTTATTCTGAATTTGCTTTCTTAAATAAGTACTGGCCACAGATAACCGAACATGATGTTGATGAAGTAATAACTTCTTTTGACGAAAGGGATCGAAGATTTGGAAGATAGTTTAGCGTAGTTTTGCTAATCCATTAACGCAGTTTTTCACTTCGCCTTTTTTTAATGCAAGAACTATTTGTTCTGCGACTTCAAGTCCAACGTTTTCTTGTGCTTCAAAAGTTGATGCTCCTAAGTGGGGTGCGCAAAATACTTTCTCGTGCATTATTAGCTCTTTGTTTGTAGGAGGTTCTTGAGCGTAAACGTCCAGTCCTGCCGCGGCAACTTTTCCGCTAGTTAGTGCTTGTAGAAGTGCATTTTCATTTATTACCCCTCCGCGGGCAACATTAAGAATTCTTACTCCTTGCTTCATTTTTGCAAATTCGTTTTCAGCAATCATGTTTTTTGTTTTATCAGTTAGGGGAACATGTACAGTAATGTAATCCGCTTTTTCATATATTTCTTCAAGCTCAGATTTTTTTACCCCTAGTTCGTTAAATTTTTCAGCAGGTAAGAAAGGGTCATAAACAATTACTTTCATTTCCATTGCTTGCGCAACTTTCGCTACTTTTTTTCCAACGTTTCCAAAACCAATTAACCCTAATGTTTTTGCTTTTAGTTCAGTTCCTTCAAAACTTTTTCTGTCCCACTTTCCTTCTTTCATGCTTTTGCATGCTAAGTAATTTGGTCTTGCGCAAAACATCATTAGTGCGAGTGTTTGTTCAGCAGCAGCGTTAGTATTTCCAAAAGGGGTATTTTCAACAACTATCCCAAGTTCTTTTGCTGTTTCTTTGTCAACGTTGTCTACTCCAACTCCTGCTCTTCCAATAATTTTTAGTTTTCCTTTTGCACCTGCTTCAAGAACTTTTTTTGTTATCTTTACTCCGCTTCTAATGACAAAACCATCATATCCCGGCGCTAAAGCAGTTAATTCATCTTCATTTTTCCCAGTTTTAACATCAACTTCAATTCCTTCTTTTTTCATTATTTCCAAAGCAGTTTCAGAAACTTTGTCAGTTACTAATACTTTCATCCCATCATCTCCAATCCCAATAAAAATGTCCAATAAACTGTGTCGCTTTTATATTTGCTTGAGTTTTTTTCCTTCATTATTGTTTAAAGCTTTGCTTCTTCCTTTATTGCTTGTAGATATTCTTTTAGCTCTTCAATTTTTAAGTTTCCCATATGGGGGATTCTAAATGTATCATTTTTTCCTGCAGCGATTAAATCATCGTTCATTTTTCTATATCCTGCGTCAAAGATATACCCTCTTTTTTTTAACCCTTTTTTAACCTCATCAAGATTTATTTTTTTTGTGTTCTCAATACACGTAACTGTATTTGACCTGTATCCTTCTTCTGCAAATAATTGCAATCCATTTTCTTTTGCCCACTCTTGCGTAATTTCTGCTAGCTTTGCATGCCTCGCCCAAACCTCTCCAATTCCTTCTTTTTCCATCTCTTCCAATCTTTGTTTTAATCCAAATATAATTCCTACTGCAGGAGTGTAGGGGGTTTGTTGCGTGTCATATTCTTTTGCAAGCTCAACAAAATCAAAATAATATCCTCGTCCTTTTACATTTTTTGCTTTTTCCAAAGCCTTTTCGCTTATAACTCCAAAACTTAATCCAGGAGGGAGAGAAAAACATTTTTGTGAGCTTGTAACACAAACATCAATTCCTAATTTGTCAATTTCTATTTTTGCTCCGCCTGCTGAAGAAACAGCATCAACACAAAACAATGCTCCGCTTTCTTTTATTATTGGCGCGATTTCTTCTAGGTTATTTGCCACCCCTGTAGAGGTTTCATTGTGTGTTATACAAACAGCTTCATAGTTTTTTTCTGCAATTTTTTCTTTTAGCGCTTTGATTTTAATTGCCTTTCCTGCTTCCTCTTCCAAAACATCAACATTTTTTCCGCACGATTTTGCTACTTGAACCCATTTTTTTCCAAAAGCTCCGCATGAGCAAATCAAAACAGTTTCATTTACGCAATTTCTTATTGCTGCTTCCATTAACCCTGTTCCAGAACTTGTAGATATTAGTACTCTGTTTTTTGTGTAAAACACTTTTTTTAGCTTTTCTGCGCATTGACCAAAAATCTCTTGAAACTCTTTCCCTCTATGTCCTATCATTTCTTTTTGCATTGCTTCATTAGTTTCTTTTGAAATACTTACTGGGCCAGGAATAAACAATCTCATTTACATCACTAAATAAAAAAATAAGGTTAAGTTTAAAGCTCTTGTTGTGTCGCTTCTCTTGTTGCCTGTTTAGCAGTATTTTGTGTTGTAGTGACTTTTGTACCAAAAAATGCTTTTATATGAAAATAGTTCTATTCGTCATGCTTGCTGTTATCCTTGCTGCCGGTTTTGCTACACGAATGTACCCTTTGACAAAAAATAAGGCAAAAACGCTTCTTCCACTAAAGGGGAAGTTGATTATTGACAACATTGTTGAGAAACTTTTTGAAGCGCCTTTATCAAAAGTAATTGTTGTCTCAAACAATAGTTTCTTTGGTGATTTTCTTGATTGGAAGAAAAACTCCCCTTTTTCGGATAAAATTGTTCTTGTAAATAATATGATTGATTCTCCTGAAGCATCCCTTGGTTGGCTGCATGATTTGTCTTTGGCTGTGCCAAAGATTGATGAGGATTTTTTGGTGGTTGCTTCAGACTTGTTATTTGGTTTTAGTGTTAAGGATTTTGTGCGTGATTTTTCTTCTTTGCCCAGAATTGCTGTTTGCGATATTCACAGTATTGAAGCGGCAAAAAAATACGGGGTTGTTGAAATTTCTGGCAACAAAATAGTTTCATTTGAAGAAAAACCTTTAAGTCCTAAAAGTACTTTGAAAGCTTCTTTGTTTTATTTGTTTCCTGAAAAGGTAAAAAACCTTGTCCGCAAACTTGAGTCTTCCGGAGAAAAAAAACACTTGCTTGAACTTTTGTTTTCTGAAGGAGTGTCTGTTGAAGCTTTTGTTTTTGATGAGTATCTTTATGATGTGGGTAGCATTGAAGGGTATGAAAAAGTTAAAACTATTTTTGAAAAAAATTAGCCCCTTCTGCAGGAGGCCTTTTTTCTAAAGAAAAAAGCACTCGTGGAAAAAAGACTCGCTTTTTTTGCTTAAAAATTAATAGCCCCTCCCAGATTCGAACTGGGGTCACCGCCTCCAGAGGGCGGTATCCTTGGCCGCTAGACTAAGGGGCTCTCAAATAAGTTTGCTTACCAGAACTTTTTTAAGTGCATGTGTGTTGTTTTTATCATAGACAAATTGTGAGTGATTTTGGTGCTGGATAAATTATTTTTTTTGGTTTTGCTAACTTTTGTTCCTGTTTTTGAGTTGCGTTGGAGTATCCCTATAGGATTATTTTCTGGAACAATAAATGTTCCTTTTTTTGGCGCGATGAACGGTTTTGCTTTGCCTTGGTTGATTGTTTTTTTGGTTTGCGTTTTGGCAAATATTTTGCTTGGAATAATTGCTTACTTCTTTTTTGATAAGATAATTAGTTTTTTCTTGAAAATAAAGTTTTTTGACAAATGCTATCAAAGGGTTGTTCTTCGTGCTCAAAGAAAATCAAAATCTTTAATTGAAAAATATGGTTTTATCGGTTTGGCTTTGTTTATAGCAATTCCTTTGCCTGGTTCAGGTACCTGGACAGGCGCACTTGTTGCTCACTTGATTGGTTTTGGTTACAAAAAGTTTTTTGTCGCAAATGTTATAGGGGTTGTAATTGCAGGGATAATAGTAACAGCGTTTTCTGTCGGATTGTTTTCTTTGTTTGGTTTCTAAATTGTCTTTCTATTTTTTGTTAGAATTATCTTTTTGTTTTAAGTCTTAAAAAAGTCTATTGCTGTTCCAGCCATGGACCAGTAAGAGGGATTACTTAGTAATTTTCCAACAAATTTGCTTGGGTTATCCATGTCTCCGTGCTGTTCCAAAAATTTTTCTATTCCTTTCTGTTTTAGTTTTGAAAAAAGTGAATTGATTTCTGCATCTTTCAAAGAATTAGCATATCTCCTCAGTTTCCAATGCAATTTTAGTTCTTTATTTATTGGATCCAGTTTTCTTTCATAATCTTTTATTGATCCTTTTTTCTTTAGAGTTGTTGCTAGTGTTTCCCCTAAAACATTTCCTGCTCGCATTCCAAAAATTATCCCTCCGCCGCTTGTGGCTTTTGTTTGAAAAGCAGCATCTCCGACTAAAGCATAATTTTCTTTAACAATACTCTTTAATGGTTCTCCATAAGGGATGAGCGATGATACTTTTTCGCCAATTCGTGCATCAGGAAATCTTTTTGAAACAAATTCTTTAAAATTTTCTGAAACATTTTCGCCAAGCATTGTTCCAAGTCCTACTTTTGCTTTGTCTTTTCCGATTGGAACAACCCACGCAAAAAATCCTTTTGCCGCATCCCCTAAATGCACCTCAACTAATTTTTCATTATATTCAGATTTTATTGTTCCTTGAATTGTGTGAATAAATTTTTCTTTTCCTAAATTTATTCCCATTAAGTGTCTTACCGTGGAGTTTACCCCATCAGCACCCACTAAGTATTGTGTTTTTCGCATCTCTCCGCGCCCTTCGACTTGGATAAACATCGTAGTTTCATTTCCTGAAATACTTTTTTTTGCGTCAATTAGCTTTGTGTGTGTTGCTACATGAACTCCTTTCATCCTGGCTTTTCTTAATAAGCTTCTGTCAAATTCTTTTCTATCAACAACATAAGCTACAGGAGTTCTTTTTTCTATTTTTAGGAAAGTTCCGTTCGGAGAAAATATTTTTGCTCCATAAATATTGTTTTGCAGGCAATTATCAAGAGGAACACTTAATTCCTCAATGCCCGTTCTTGATATTAGTCCGGTGCAATTTTCTGGTTCACCTACCTTTTCATGTTCTTCATAAACTATGGGGTCAAATCCTTCTTCTTTTAGTTTGATTGCGGTTTGTAGTCCTGCAGGTCCAGCCCCGATTATTGAAACAGAATTTGTGTCCATGTGTTGTCAAAATAATGTTTTATCTATTAAAATATGTTTCTGGTCCTCTTTTTGGATGAAATTTTGGCGTTTTAAGTTAAGTTAACAGAGTTGTTTAGATTTATTTCTTTAAAATTAGTTTTTACTTTTTTGGCCAATTGTCTTCTTTTTTTATTTCAGTTGCTGTTTTTTCTCCACCAAATCCGTGACCTGAGTTTAATGCTTGCATACCAAAAAAGCCTATTACAAGAATTATTATTATGACTAGAATTGTTCCCCCGATAAGTATTGCTAAGTTAGTCATATTTGACTTTTGCACAATCGTTTCTGTATCCGCACTAGTGCTCATGAGTATTGGCTGCGAGCTAAACTTAGTCACAACATTGATTGTCTTTAGCTCATCAGCTTTTTCTTTGGTAATTATGCCTGTTCCGTAAGTTATTGTTTTTGTTTCTCCGCTGGCAACATCCACTTCGAACTCAATTATTGGATCCTCTTGTAATATAACAAAATTTGTATCAGAAAATATTTGCTTTGCGCTTTGGGTTAGTTCTTTTGGTATTATCTCCACTATCTTTATCCTTCCTTCATTAGTATCATTTTTTACTGTAATTTCTATTGTTACTTGGTATTCATTTCCAGAACCTATATGCATTATAGTTAATTTTCTTGCATTGTTTGTACTATCTTGCTCTGCTTTTTGTGCCTCTTCTGCGCTAAATCCTAGTTGTGTTAAAACTGCCTCAATATTTCCTTGTGTAAGTGTATATGTTTGAGTGTCAGTTGTTTCTGTTGTGAGAGAAATATTTATTGAGTTGTATGATTCTTTTGCCTGGTCAGCTCCAGCTTTTGCTTTGTTTAAATCATTCGCATTCATATCAGCTTTTGCTTTTGCCAAAAAATCATCAGCTTCACTTTTCTTAGCACTTAGTTCCGCATTAATACTTATTCCCTGTTCATTTAGGAACTTTATTGTATCTTCAACAACTTTTTTCTTTGTCGTAGCGTCATTTATTGCTTTTTGTGCTACTTGTTGTGTGCTTAAAATATTGCTTACAGTTATTGTTTTGCTTAATTCAGTTTTATTTCCTGCCAAGTCATAAGCAACTGCTTTCAAAGTGTAACTGTCATTATTTATTGTTTTTGAATTAATATCAGCATAATAATTTCTATCCCCTTGCTTTGTTGTTGTGTAAGTAACACTGTTTAAAACAAATTCAACTTTATCTATGTATGCTTCGATTACTTCAACAATAATTCTTTTTGTTCCTGTAAAAGTGTTGTTGTTATCTAACCATTTGGCGCTAGGTGCTGTATTGTCAATTGTTATTGTTTTTGTTGAAGAACTTACCCCGCTTGTTTCGCACCATAATTGTAATGAAGTGTATCCGCTCGCTACAACAATGCTATCAGAAATATTTGTTACCGAACCACTTGCAGTTTTTATTGTTTCTGTTGAAGCGGAATAATATTTTATTTTTATTAGTGCTCCACTTGTGCTTTCAGAAAAAGTGCAACTAATATCCAGCGCATCATTATCTTTTGCATAACTCACTTCTGTATTGCCTCTTTTAACTACAATACTTGTTGTGACTGACTGTGGGGTAGTGCATTGTTCACTTCCTTGGTCTCCTTCATTACCTGCATTATCATAAGCACTTATTGCAAAACAATAGGTTGTCCCATTAGCTAGACTTGACACAGAATAGCTAGTACTTGTAGTACTTGCATAGACTGAATAACTCCCGCTGCCAGCTCTTTTGTATATTCTGTATCCTGCGTTTCCTGATAAATTATCTGCTGAACTAGGGGCATCCCACTCTAAAGCAACTGAGTTATTTCCTGCAATTGCTGTTAAGTTCATTGGAGAATCTGGATTAGTATTATCATACATTATATTTGTTGTAGCATAAGTTGTTGTCCAGTTACCGGCTTTATCCCTAAACTTTGCGTAAATTGCTTTATTTCCATCGGCGGAATTGCAGTCATAACTACTTGAAATAATGTTAAAATCACTAATTGTTGTGCTTGTTCCTGTCAAATTAACTTCATAAGAATTAGCAAAACTTGTTCCGCATGAAAGCCTTGCCTTTCCTCCAGTGAGTCCTGAAACAGTATCTGTTGCGCTTAAAGTAATATCAGGAGCCTCATCACTAGTGTAACTAGAAGAATAACTGCTCGAGGCACTGATACTTGTTGGTTTATTCGTATCAACCCTGAATGTTGCCGTCCCTTGTGTCATTTGGTTTCCAAGAGAATCATTAGCATCAATTGTTATTGTGTGAGTTCCTTCTCCAAGATTTGAAAGAGGACTTCCGTCAGTTATTGTTTGTGAGGTGTCAAGTTTTATTAGTGAAGTAACTGCTGAAGCGTCACTGAAATTAATATCAAAAATGAAAGTAACATAATTGTAATCTCCTCCGTCAGCGGGAAAAATAGTATATGTTGGTGCTGTAGAATCAATTTTTACCGATTCATTGCTTGATGAAGAATAATTTCCATCATCTTGTACTAAAAAAGCGTAAAGAGTATAATTTCCATCACTACTTATACCTGTAAGAGTTGAAGTCAATGGAATTGTTAATCCTGTGGCTGCTTCTGTTTCATAACAATTTGAAGTTGATCCTGGGATTGAATTAGTTGTATTAAAACAAACTGCATTAAGGTCAGCGCCGGAATAATTTATTGTAGCTTGAATACCGACAATGCTCTTTGCCGAAGAAGAATTAATATCGAGTTCTGTTCCAGACCAAGCAACTGAAAAAGCAGTACTTGCTAATAGGATAAGACAAAAAATAAAAATATTTTTTCTAGAAATCAACTTTCCCAAACCCCTTTTTCTTGTAGAAAATAAGTTGAAAGTGTTTATATACTTTTTTACCGCGATTATTTTGCCTTTTGTTTCAGCCATTCGTTTAAGTAAAGCAAGAAAACCGTTGCGTAAGAACCTTTTCCGAGTTCAAAGTTCAACCAGTAAGTATTTCCTTTAATATTTTTTAAAGAAAAGTGTTTTACTAGTAAAAATGTTTTCCTTTCAAGTTTTCTTTTAAGTATTTTTTTTTCGAACGGTGTTGGTTCAAGCGTGATTTCTCTTTTCATTGCTTTTGTTGTTAGAAGAGGGACTTTTTGTCCGTTGATTTGGGTAAAAATATTATTTGGTTTTTTTAAGAGAACTTCTCTTGCGAGAGCATCATTCCATCTTATTGCTTGCATTGTTTTTATTAAGTGTTTAATTGATTTTGGCTCAGCGTGCAAAAAAGCATCCTCAATCATTAAAGGATTTTTTTCCAAGAACTCAAAAAGAACTTTTTTTCCAGTATCATTAATTAGCTCATTTTCTGAAATTGTTTTCCAGTTCCCCCAATTTTTTTTGACAACCTCTTTCATTGCAGTGCTTCTTTCAGTATCAAACTTTGTTTTCTCGCACAAAAATATTTTTAGAGCATTTTCATAATTCTTTTTTTCGATTTCTTCAAATATTTCTTTTGTTTTCTTTGAAAATCTTTGCTCTCCAAAGTAATTAGCGGTTATTTCTTTTTTTTCCTTAAATGTTTTTAACTTTTTTGTTTCCTTTTCAGTAAGTTCAATAAGCACTTTGAAAGAATTTCCTTTGTGTTTTCCCACCCACACTTTTTCATTACATGCGCCCCGAAACTCGACTGTTAAATTTTCTTCTTCAATATTATCAATTAACTGTTTTGAGCAAAACCATTGAGCTGTTGTAGCATTTCTGTCTTTTATCCCACAAAATAGCGCATCTCTTGGAAGTCTCTTCAATAGTTGTTTGTGACTCAAATCCTTTTTTTCAACAAAATAATATTTCCAGATTCCATTTTCCTTTAGTTCGGGAGAAAAGAGCTCTGTTACAAAAAAAGAGTCCTTATTTAGAATATAATCCATAAATAATTTCTGTCCCTATGGTTATTTAAACAATTAATTATCTTCTTTATTTTATGAAAAAGGTTTTTGTCTCTGGCTGTTATGATATTATTCACGCAGGGCATGTAGAGTTTTTTAACCAAGCAAAAGCCCTTGGCGATTACCTAATTGTGTGCTTTGCAAGCGACGAAGTTCTCCTAAAATATAAAGGGCGAAAATCAGCTCTTCCAGAAGCCCACAAAAAATTTGTTTTAGAAAATCTAAAAGCAGTTGACAAAGTAGTGAAGAGCACTAATTTGGATAATTATGCCCTTGATTTTAAAGATGCTTTTCTTGCAGAAAAACCTAACATTTTGGCGGTAACCGAGGACGATAAATTTGAGAAAGAAAAGCGTGAGCTTTGCGCCCAAATAGGGGCAAAATATGTTAAACTCCCCAAAACCCTTGGATTTGAAAAAATTTCTACAACAGAAATGCGAAAAAGAATTTGCGAAGAGTTATCTTAAAAAAACAAATGCTCATTAGGGTTTGGCAAGATAGCTGAAAGAAAAAATAATGTGGTTTGAGGCGAATAATAAATATTGATTGATTATCCAATTTTTAAGTTTTTTTCAAGTTCATAGTTTACTTTTGTACTGCAATATATTTAAATGGGCTCGAGCGCTTTTAAAAGTTGGTTTAATATTAAAGATTTAAAGAAAAACAAAAATAAGAGCGTCTTTTTATTATAAATGGTTCTTTTCTTAATGTGATTAAATGCTAGCAATAGTTGTAACTCCTACCTATAATGAAAAAGAAAATATAAAAAAATTAATTCCAAGAATATTTTCGCAAAAAATCCCTGGCGTTAAATTTAAGGTCCTTGTAATTGATGATAATTCGTCTGATGGCACGGCAAAAGAAGCAAAAAAATTCAAAAATGTTCAAGTTATATCTAGACCCGCAAAACTCGGACTTGGTTCAGCATATGTTACTGGTTTTGGGGAAGCAATCAGGCAGAAAGCGGACGTTATTTTTTCAATGGATGCAGATTTATCCCACAATTTTGATTATGCAAAGGATTTTATTGAACAAATAGGGAAAGGGGCGGATGTTGTAATTGGTTCAAGATATGTAAAAGGGGGCGGTACAAACTGGCCGGTTTCAAGAAAGATAATTAGCGGCGGAGCGAACACTTTAGCAAGAACTATTCTTGGCGTTCCAGCAAAAGATTTAACCTCGGGTTATAGGTGCTACAAAACAGGTATTTTGAAAGAAGCACTAAAAAACGAATTTATTTCAACGAGCTATTCTTTTTTGGAAGAGATGATTTATTATTGTCACCGAGAAGGGGCAAAAATTTCAGAAGTCCCCATCTTTTTTAAAGATAGAACAATAGGTAAGTCCAAACTCAGAAAAATGGAGATTGCAAAGTTTCCTTTTACTCTTTTGAGGTTGAGATTATATAAATATTGATTTTTATCCTGTTTAATATTTTTTGTATACAATAAATTTTGCATATTCAAAAACAATCGGATAGTTTAGTTCCGTTTTAAAGTCATTTTTATTTACAACAATGTATTTGACATTAATATTATCTACCAGTTCAATACTATTCTCATAAAATATCTTTTCCCATGTAGCGGTGTTGCTTTTAAATTCATAAAATGCCTCGTTTGGATAATACGAAAAGTCACGTAATAAAATCATGTGTGCGCTTTTCAGATTAAAAGGAATTTTATTGCTATATTCGCCAATTTTCCCGCCACCGCCCTGTGACAAAAATAACACCCTTTCTTGCGATGAATCAAACTCATAAAAAGCTACTGCAAATTTTATGTTTTCTAAATCATTTTTATTGCTGTTTCTATAGTGATTTAATATTGAAGAAGTTGTGAAGAAAAATAATGAAGTAAGTAGAAATAATATTAACAATATTGCAATTTTCTTTTTGCTTAGTTCTATTTTTGTAAAAAAACTAGCACTTAATAGGAGTATTGTAATAAACATTAGTTCAACTATTCGTCCAGCCAATACAAAACCAATAAAGCTAAATAAGATAAACATTACGGTAGAAACAATTAACAAAGTAAACAAAAAGTTTTGTTCTTTTTCTTTTAATAAAGTTCTTTTCCAGATTGAAACAATTAGCAAAAGCACAAATGCTATAACAATTGCATTTCCTATCCAAGGAGGGAGTGCAAGTATGGCTTTCCAAAATCCAAATGCAAATCCTTCACTTATTGTATCTTTATTAAATAGCATATTATATGCAATCGGGAAATAACTCATTATTATTAAAGGAATTACTAGGATTAATGAACTTAATATTTTTACAACCTCTTTTATTTTTGTTTTATAAAAAATAAAATGAATTATAAAAAAAACTAGCAGGTTAAAACCGACAGCAGGGTGTGTTACAAAAACGACTGGAAACACAATATATTGCAGTCTATTTTTTTTCAAAAACAAATAAAGAAACAAAAACATAAAAGCAGTTGCCATTACCCATGCAAATTCTCCATTGTATACATTTTCATAAACTAATTTTCCGCCAAAAAATAGTATTGCTGAAACAAAGCCGGCTTTTTCACTTTTAAAAAATTCTTTAGAAAAGAGATAAATAAAAAATAATTGTAATGCTCCTGCAAAAACAACTAAAGCCCATGGCCATAAATAATCAGGCATAATTGGGGCTATTTCAGTAAAGACGTTTGCGACTAAGGGGAAACCAAGTTGGTAAGATAAATTTAGTCCGCCATATTGAGCGTGATCAAGTGGAATATGTCCATTAAGAAGCCTGATCATTGTTGTTGAGACAGCATCTGCCCCTGCAGTAAAACCGGGGGTGATAAAAATAACTGGATAAGAAAGCATGATTACAAGCAGAATCATTAGTCCAAATAATTTATTATCTACTTTAATTTTAGGAATAAACTTGGACAATAAAACTGCTCCGATAAAACTTACAACTAAAATTATAATAGAATTTAGCCAGAAAAAACCAATGATGTTTGAGATGATTATTATTAATGAAAATAGTAATGCAATAAAAATTAATCCTTTCCCGATTTTTTCTTCTATCATTTTATCACTTATTCCATTTTAAAAGTAATTTTTTTGTTTGCGGTGTATGTCCAAAATAAAACTAGTAATATTGAAATAAATCTTGCTAGTGTTGGCCAAACACCAAAGAGTTCAACTTGTGTCGTAGTCAAAATTCCATTAAAGATCAAACCTACAATTTGTATTACAATAAAAACCGAAAACTGTTTGCGTTTTTTTGAATAATTACTTTTGAAAGTAATTCTTCTTTGCAGGGTATAATTTACTCCGGCGGCAATCACAAATGAGATTGTTAATGCATATAAATAATATAAATTGAAAAATTCGTTTAATATAAAAAAAATCGCGAGATCGATTATTGCTGAAACTCCGCCACCAAAGCAATATCTGAAAAATTGTTTCTCAAATAATTTGTTAATTAACTTTTTCATAAAAATCATTTCTTAATCATTTATATTTATTTTTCTTTTGTTCATAGAGAACATCTTCCATTATCTTTCTTTGTCTGTCTTGCATATCCGCGAGCAATCCAAAAATCAGCATTAAGAAACCAAGAATTATTAAGACTCCTGAAAGTATTACTAGAGATCCGTATGGTGTAGTTACTCCTTTTAATAACCATCTTACAAATAACCACAATCCTGGCACAAATCCAACCAAAAATAGCATTGCTCCTATGCTCCCAAAGAATTTTAGAGGATGATTATCTCTAACAGTTCTTAGAATGATTAGCATTGATTTTAATCCATAGCTATACCAGGACTTTACAATTCTGCTTTTTCCTTCTCTTTCTCCTTTTACTTTCACTGGCACTTCATTTATTTTCATTCCTTTGTTTGCTAAATCCAAAAAAACCTCTTGGGTATATGTAAATTTCCCGAAAAGATTTACTCTAAGACAAGCTTCTTTACTATAAGCTCTAAACCCGCACTGGGTGTCAGTGAATTTTTGTCCAACTAAATAGGAAACAACTTTTGTGAAAAATGAATTTCCTATTTTTTTTATAAAAGGCATTTTTGGCACAAGTTTTGGATCTTTAAAGCGTGTTGCAGTAACCATGTCCGCTTTTCCTTCAATCACTGAGTTAGCTATTTTTGGAATATCTTCAGGGTTAAATTGTAGATCAGCGTCAATATTTACAACAATGTCAGCTCCTTTTTTTAGAGCTTCTTCTAAACCTAATTTAAAATTAATTCCAAGTCCCTTGTTAGGATAATGACTATGTACATAATCTGCTCCGGCTCTTTTTGCTTCAATTAGTGTACTATCTGTGCTACCATCATTCATGATGAGTACTTCTACCTCTTTTACTCCCGCGATTTTTCTTGGAATTCTTTGTATTAATTCGTAAATTGTTTTTTCTTCGTTATAGCAAGGAATCATTACAATTAATTTCATATAATCACTTCTTCACAATATATTTAATTAAGGTTAATCCGCCTTTTATTATGCGCGGTATTTCTTTTGGATTTGTTATGGCTTGTTTTGCTTTTGATACAAAATATTTTGGTCGCGTATAAAACTTTTTTCTAGATTCGTCAGTTAGTTCATTTAATTCTTCTGCACTCAATCCCGGCCTGCTTAGTAATGTTCTGTGGGTTCCATCTTTATTTAACCAATCCCCCCATTTTTTTGCTTTTAAGTATCCTTTCTTTTTTGCCCAATTGTAAGTTTCTGTTCCGGGATAAACCATCACCGGAAAAAATTGTGCCGTGTCAGGATTAATTTCGCACGCAAATTGTGCTGTTTTTCTTATTGTTTCTTTTGTTTCCCCTTGATTTCCAAACATAAAGCAGCCGTGCACAAGTATTTTTGCTTTTTTTGAGTCTTTCATAAACTTTCTTATTCCTTCAACAGTTGTTCCTTTGTGAATATTGTTTAATATTTTCTGATCCGCGCTTTCTACTCCAACACACATCAATCTGCAGTTAGCTTTCTTCATCCATTGTAGTACTTCAAGAGGAACATCAGCTCTTGCATTGCAGCTCCAAGGCAATTTTATTTTCCTTTTTGTAATTTCTTTGCACAAATCAATTGTTCTTTTTTTATCCTGAGTTAAAGTATCATCCTCTATCATCACTTCTTTTACCTGTGGAAGATTTTTCTCTATCCATTCAAGTTCATCAGCAACATTTTTTACACTTCTTTTTCTGTAAATTCTCCCAGTGAATGTTTGGGGCCACTTGCAAAAAGCACACATGTTTGGGCAGCCTCTTCCCGTTACAATAGTAATTTCAGGGTATTGAACAGAAGGGTAAAAATAATTCTCTATCTTTAAGTGTTTTGCATAAACCTGCGAAACAAAAGGTAACCAATCAAGTTGTTTATCATGCGGTGGCAAAGCTTCCTCATTAGCTACTATCTGTTTTCCTTTTTTCCACCATAACCCTTTAACTAAGTGCAAGTTTTTGTTGTTGTTTAAAGCATTTGCAAGTTCAGTTAAAACAAAGTCATATTCTCTAACAATAACAGCATCCGCTTTGCTTTTCTTTAAACTTTCTTTAGGCAAAACACTTACATGGTCTCCAACAAGAACAACAAAAGCGTTTTTGTTTTCTTTCTTTATCTTTTCAACAACTTTGACATCATTTTCAAATGAAGGAGTAACTGTGTCAACAACAATTAGTTCAGGCTCAAATTCACTTATTTTTTTTAGTGTTTGTTTTACTGAAAGATTTTGTCCTGAAGCGTCAAACAAAAAACATTTATGTCCCTTTTTTTCCAGTGCGCCAGTAGCATAAGCCAGCCAAATTGGATAATAAACACACCCCCCCTTTGAAACACCCGGGCTCCTTGACGTTCTAGAAAATTTTTGTATAAAGGGTGGGTTCAATAGTAATACTTTCATCTTTCTAACCCCTTAAGTTTGTTTTCAATTATATTGGTTATTTTGTTTTTAATACTGCCTATTTTCATAAAAATCACTTTAAATTTTTAAAACACGGATATTGTTTAAATAAGCAACAATTAGTACTAAAACGCAAATTATTACTTGTGTAGCCAAAATTTTTAATACGATTTTGTCTTCTGTCGTTTTTTTGATTATCATAAAGTAATGTGTCAAACTTTGTTTTCTTTTAGGGGCTAATAAGGTACCATTTTTTTGAGGAATTCCAAATGATTCTCCTTGAAACTTGTTTCTTGCTTTCAAGAAAAGTTCTATAAAAAATAATGCTAAAAGAGCTATTCCAATTTTTTCCATGTCGCCTAAGATTGATATAACTGCTATACTTGCTCCGCTCATTAACGTTAATCCATCCCCTCCAAATATTTTTGCGGGGAACCAATTATATTTTAGAAATGCTATAAGGGCACCTAACATTGCTACTGCAAAAATAAGCGCTTCCATTTTTCCAGTAAAAAAAGCAACTATTCCCAGAGTTAAAATAATCAGTATTGATAATCCTGATTCTAGTCCATTTAATCCCGCAAGCATATTTGTTGCATTACTTGCTCCTGTAACACCTATTGGAATCAACACTAGCGAATAAACTAATCCGAATGAGATTACTCCAAATGGAAGAACGTATTCTTGTGGAAGTAATCCAATAAAAGGCAGTGTAATAGGAGGATTTGTTATATTAACTGCCATTAAGGGAAGTGCTGCAATTATTGGAAATAAAGCATGTTGCCATTGTCTTATCCCTTTTTTCCAGCCAATAATATCATCAACTGTTCCAATAAAACCAATTAATACTATAGTTAACATCCCCGCGATTACTTGTATTAAATCTATTTCAAAGCCAAGATAAGATGCAAAAAAGATAATTGATATTATTGCAAAGGAAAATCCTATAAAAATTGGTATTCCTCCAAGTTCAGCTATGTTTGGGTGGTTGTATTTGTTCATGTCCTTTCCAAGGAATCCTTTTGTCTTCATTAAGGTTATTACTTTTGGCGTTAGAATATAAACAGTCGAAAATGAGATTAGAAAAGCCACTAATAAAGGTATCATAATGATCAAAGTCTTCTTGTTTGTTTTAAAAGAATTGGTACATTTTTGTTAATGCTGTTTTTGTGTGAATCAACCCCATAGGGCCAGTTCTATTTTTTTATTTTAAAGATTTTTATTCCGTTGGCATTAAACACTTCTTCGTAATATTTTTGTGTTTCTTCCGAATTAAAGAACACTTTTGCAAGATTGGTTTTATTTAAGTTAAGTCCAATTATAGTTAACTTGTTATTTTCAAAGTAATAATACACAGGGGTTGTTCCGTCAATAAAATCGTTTGGTGTAGTGGTCCAATTTGAATTAAATATGGTCTTAATTTCTTGTTCAGGTATAAGTTGCCCTCCGCAAACTTTTCCGCCCTCAGCGTCAGTGCAATTTATTGTCCTAAAAAAGCCGCTGTAGTTTTGTGCTCCTTTGTAATCAATTTTGCTTGTCATATAAAAATAAAAGCTTCCTAAATTTGTAAAACTGTCTGATTCTAGCAAAATATAATCAGCTCCAATATTTTTTGTTGCTATTTCGTACCCTCTAGCAACATCATCAGTTAATAGGAATTCAGAATAATCTTCATTTGCTCTTGCAGTAAAATTTCTATTATCACTTGAAACTCTTCTTTCAGTTACAAACGAAATTAAGTGCCCTTCATTCCACCAATTAAAGAATTTTGCGTCTTGTGGTGTATTTTCTTTTATCCAGTCAACTATCGAAATCCATCTGGTGTCTTGATTTGGGAAAGGGGCATAGTCTGGAACAAAGAGTGCTGTAGAACCAACTCCGAGAAGCAAAATAAACACAAAAGGAATTATGATACTTTTTGACTCTAAAGACTTTCCAAAGTGATTTATTAATTCAAAGATAATGTATGCTACAAGCGCGCCCGCAGTTACTATTCCTAATCCAAAAACAAAAGTGAATTTTAATTTATACCACGCCATGAACAAAGTAATTAACGTAAAAAGCCAAAATATTAACATGGTGTGTGAGTCTTCCTTTTTTGATAAAAACAAGAAAATTGGAAATGCCAATAAACCAAGTACTGGCAATACAATTAAAGCGTTGTATTTTGTGCCAAACGAGTTATACCCTAAACTTTCTTCTCCAACAAGGGAAGTAACTTGTGTTCTGTCCATTAAGTCAGGAACAATAAAAAAGAAACCAGCTATTGTAATAAGTATCGCAAACAGACCCATAATAAAAAGAGAATTAACCGCTTTTTTTGATTCGTTATCTAAATTACTTATGAAATACATTAATGCAATTCCTGCGATGAGGGCCAATGGAATAATTACTTGCATTAACTCCACTGGAAGCTTTGTAACATTATTTACATACCAAAAAAATTCACTGAACCAGTTTTCTCCGTAAAGCAAAATAAATATTGTGTAAATTATTAACGGAACAATTGCTTTTATAGAAAAAATAATAACTTCATTTTTCCTCAGATCTTTTTCAGGTTCTGCTGTCGAAGCTATTTTAATAACTCCAAGAATAAGGTAAGGAATAATAATTGTTGGAATTAACAAGTGCATTCTCCAAGTAACTGCCATTATTCCAAAAAACAATCCTGCTAATCCTGCATTTATCATTTCTTTTTTATTAAGCTGTTTTTTCTTTACTGCTCTAACAAGAAAAACTAACCCAATTATCATCCAAAGAAAACCCAGAGAGTTATTTCCTTGAGCCCCCGACATTGTTCTATAAACAAAAGCAGGAGTAATGGCGGCCAAAAAAGCGGTTACAAGTCCTATTTTTTTGTCATTAAATATTTCTTTTCCTAAAAAGTAAGCTGCAATAGTTATTAATCCTCCAAATATTGTTGGCATAAATTGTATTGTAAATGCAAATAACTCTTTGTTGAAGGGCTGTCCAAAACCGACAATCCAGTAAACAATCGCACTAACAATCCAGTATAAATTAATTTTTTCAGAAGTAGCTCCTCCTTGTTCTTCTTGATAGTACGACAAAGGGTCAATTGCAGGAACAGTTCCTGTTTCTGTTAAATATTCTGCCATTCTTGCGTGATAAAAAGCATCAGGCTCAAACAAATAATTTCCGTCATATCTGACAAGATTAGATCTAACACTCATCGCCAAAAAGAACAGAATAATAAGAAAAAAAATTGTCTTCCTATTGTCAATTATTTTTTGCTTTAATGCACTGAAATTAATTTCCAAAGTTACACCTTTTATAACAAAAGTATCAACGTAACTATTAAAAAAGCATTATCCGAGACTTTGCTTGCAACATACCGATTTTTCATTTTTTGTTTTGTTGTTTTTATTGTTATTAATTTTTTTTATACTAGCACCACTTTTAAAGACTTGGTTTATTCAATGATTGATAAGGGTGTGAAAGAAGTTGAGAGTGGAGTTTACGGTCTCAAAAGTGAAATTGAACAATTTTAAATTTTAAGGGGAAAACAATGAGTTCCAAAGATAATGAAATAGATTTGTCTTCTGAAAGAATAACCATAACAGGCGGTTCTGGATTTTTAGGTTCTTTTGTTATTGAAGAGTTAAAAAGACAAAGTGCTTCAAATATTTTTGTTCCTCATTCGTCTGAGTATGATTTAACAACCCTTGAGGCTTGCAAGAGAGTTGTTAAAGAATCTGATATTATTATTCATTTAGCCGCCAAAGTTGGCGGTGTGGGGGCAAACATGCAAAGCCCAGGTTCTTTTTTTTATGATAACTTAATGATGGGTGTTCAGTTAATTGATCAGGCTCGTTTGGCTAAAGTTAAAAAATTTGTTGCGATTGGAACAATTTGTTCCTATCCAAAAATCGCTTCTCTTCCATACAAAGAAAAAGATTTGTGGATTGGTTATCCTGAAGAAATAAATGCCCCATATGGTTTGGCTAAAAAAATGTTACTAGTTCAATTACAAGCGTATAAACAGCAGTATAATTTCAATGGAATCAACCTTTTGCCGGTAAATTTGTATGGTCCTAAAGCAAATTTTGACCATAGTTCAAGTCATGTTGTTGCTTCGCTTATCAGAAAAATTTTTGAAGCAAAAAAAAATAATGCTTCTACAATTAATGTTTGGGGGGATGGTAGCGCTTCAAGAGAGTTTTTATTTGTAAAAGATGCAGCTG
>CAZPWC010000016.1:0-23519 GCA_964590155.1 uncultured archaeon | reverse complement strand
CAATTTCCTGGACAAGTTTGGGTAGGCGAATGCAAAGTTCCGTCGAGAAGAAAAAGTTATATTTAGAGAAAAGAAGCAATAAAATTGCTTTTTTAAATAAAAAAAGACACTTAAAGGACCAAAAAGTCAAAAAAAGTGCCAATAAGAACGCAGAATTAAAAATAAGCTAGCGGGGTAGAGCAGCCTGGAGTGCTCGCCGGGCTCATAACCCGGAGGTCGGTGGTTCAAATCCGCCCCCCGCTACTTAGAAAAAAGATGTAAAAATACGACAAAGAACGAACTTTTTAAACTAATTTTTCAGAAGTTACGAACGAAGCTTTTAAAAATAATCCAAAAAACGTACAAAATAGACCTATTACAAACAGCACAAAAAACCGCTCGCCCCAAAAACGACAAAAAATGGCCAAAAGTAAAGTATCACAAACAAGCAAATTCAATGCTTTTTGAACATCGAGTAAAATCACCACTAAAACACACCCTCACCCCACCCCAAAAACACATCAAAAGTAGAAAACGGGTAATTACCAAGCATAAACCCCCAACACTTCCACTAAAAAATACCCAAAGTAGTAATTACTGTTAATTACCACAATTACAGATAATTACCAAAAAGCAAGAAGGTAATTACAATAAGTACGAGTTATGACCGTAATGTTTTTAAGTCATTACGGTCATTATATTAATGATGAAAATACTTGAAATGATAAAAGCTTTTTTCAAGATAAAGGCCCAAGGACAAATAGTTGAGAAAGACCAAACTGCGGTTTATGAACAAACAGAAGAAAAAAAGAGCAAAATAAGCATCCTTTCTGTGTGGGACGTGCTAAAGTTCACTGATCACACCCAAGCAGCCCACCTAGTGAGTGTTATAAGATTTGACGAATGGGTAACTATGGATGAGATTAGAAGAAGAATTTATGAGCTTTTCCAAATAGATTATCAAAATGAAAGGAGTTTATACCCTTATTTGAAGACTTTGGTCGATATTGGACTTATTGAAACAACAAACATCGGTGGCAAGAGAAAATGGCGCAAAAAAGACTTATTAATTAAAACAGAGGAAAAAGAAAACGAAAAAGAAGAAATAGAGGAAAAAGAAGCCATAACACAACAAGCATAACACTTTTTTGAATTTTTTACCCGGTCAAAAAGATACAAATTCTTGGACAAGTTTGGGTGCGAAGCAATAAAAAAGGAAATGCCTTAATTTACCAAAAAAAAGGGTTTAATTTCATTTAATCTATATTAAATCCCTTTTAGCTTCTTAAAAAGAGTATAAAATGAATTTAATTGGAGGGATTGGAGATAAACTTGACTAAACCACTCAAGATCCACTATTTTTTGAGCTTCAACCACTAAATTGTGCTTGTATTCAACAGAAGATTCATTTTCGACCGCCCTCTCCATTTCAGTGGTCAATTTGGACAACCCTTCAATATTTTCAATAAACTTCCTGGACAAAAGGTCCTCTAAGGACTTAATTACATCAGCTTCATTAATGTCTTTTTCGTTCAAAAAATAAGTACATTTCCATTCCCCTTTTGTTTCCCAATTATGGGTTGGGTTGTGGCCTGTTTTAAAAAACTCTTGAAGTGTTTGGAAAGCTTGTTGAGGAATAATAACGCAATTCTTTCCGGGGCGCAAATAAGGATAATTTGATAAAATTCCAGGACGGTGATATTTGTACACCTTCCCTGACCCCTTGCAAACCGCTTGGGTATATCCATAAATAGCCCTGAATAATTTTTGATAAGTATAAGAAGAGTGCTTCACGTTTTCGGGAATAATAAAACGATATTGAACAAAATAACCTCTAACTGACACACCCAACACTTCCCTTAATATGGTATATTAAACCATTATAAAAAAGCTTATGTATATTATATATACATAAAGATATTTAAATGTTATTAAAATATTAAAATTAATTTTTTTAAAAAAAAATAAAAAACTAAAAAAATAGAAAATTGAAAATAAAAAAAAATAAAAAATTGTTGGAGAGGAAGATGTCCAACAATTTGTATTGTTTTGATAAAAGTAAAAAATTTTATTTACCTTCTTCCATATCTATATTTTGAGTAAGCAGTTGAATACTTACTGTCTTCAGGTTCTTGTTTTGGAGCATCGTCCATTCCTTCAACAGGCCTGTTAGAAACAATAATAATATCTTTTGCTGATCTAACATTTTTGTAAGGAATACTTTTTTCAGTCAAGATTTTTTTTGCATCTGACTTTGTTTTTACTTTCAAAGGCTCTGTGGTTATAGTTTCGATTTTTCCTTTTTCAAGGTTTATGATTAAATCATACACCTTTCCTTTATAACCTGCCTCGGAATCGTATACATCCATTCCAAAAAGTTTTGAAATTCTAACACTCATAATTCTTCCTCCTATTTGTAACATACTAAATAACTATCACATATTTAAACATTCTTGTTTTTGAGCAAAAAAAGTAAAGCAAAGCATAAAAAGGGAAAAAATTCGCAAACCAAACCTATGTATACATAATTAGTTTTCTTTGTTTTTAGTGCCTTGTTAAAGAAAAAGACCAAAATTGCAAATAAACATAATGAAAATGACTTTAGTACTGGAAGTGGGGGGAGGGAGGGAAGAAAATGACAAAAGCACCCAAGCGTTTTTGGTATTATTTCCCAAGTTTGTCAAGTGGGCTTTCCACTTTTTTGAGCTGATCATTTGCCACACTAGTGTATATTTGAGTGGTGTTCAAATTACTGTGCCCCAGCAAAGATTGAATATATCTAATATTTGTTCCTGCTTCAAGCAAATGTGTTGCGTAGGAGTGCCTCAAGCAGTGCGGAGTAACATGTTTTTGAATTCCCGCAAGTGTGGCTGAATCTCGCACAATTCTTTGCACAGTATCAGTGCTAATAGTTTTTCCATTTTTTTTGCTAAAAACCTGTTCGGTTTTAATTTTCTTTTTTTCAAGGTATTTTTTTAGATCTTTAAGCCAATCCTTTGACAAAATAATTAATCTATCTTTGTTTCCTTTTCCGCCCCTAATTACAGCGGTTCTTTCTTTAAAATTGAGATCGCTTACTTTGAGTTTGACTACTTCAGAAACACGACAGCCAGAGCCATACATAAATTGAAGCATCAATCTATTACGCCCAAATTTTGTCGCCTTAAATAGTTCTCTAATTTCATCTTTTGATAAAACCTTGGGAAGAGTTTTTCCTTTTTTAGGAATTTTTATTTCCTCCAAAATATTCATTTTTAAGTACTTTTTGAACATGTAATCAGCAGCAGCATGAATCAATGCAAGTGTGTTGTTTTCGCACCCATTTTCTTTTTTTGAAGCTAAATACGCCACAAGGTCACGCTTATCCACACTTGCAACGGGCTTGTTTACACTATAAAGGATTTCTCTTGAGTAAAGTAAATACATTTTTACGGTTCTTGAAGAGTATCCTTCAATAATTAATTGCTGTTTGAGTTCGGTTAATAATTTTTCGAACTCTAAATTTCCTGTTTTAACAATAGAGGGGCCCAAATTTTTTTCATCGAGCGGAGCAACAATTTTTTCTTTTTTAATCAAATCATTTTCGCGAAGTTGTCCAACATTTTGGGTGTTAGTTTGTTCTTTTTGCTCGGCTTCTGGGGAGGTATTGTTAATTTGATTATCCTGCATTTCACTTTCCATGATATTAAATGGGTTTTTCCATTTTTATTTGTTTCTTTTTTTTAAAAATAGAGGTTTGCCTGGTTTTTTGGAAAATAGCAATTTTTTTAAACAAGCAAGGTTTTTAAGCGCGTTAGATTATTTTGTATATCATGATGCGAAAACCACAAAAGCCGCCTGAAGGGGCTCGTCTTAAAGAAACCGCAGATATGGTTGCTTGGCGCAAAGAATTCGAAGAAATGAAAACCGAGGATCATTTAGCAAAAATGAAAGAACTTGGTTTGGATGAAGAAGATTTGGAAGAATTCAAAGAAATGCAGTCAGGTAAGCCAATAGAATCGGAATTATTGGGTGCGGGGGAAGAAGACGAAAAACCAAAAGGCACAAAAAAGAAGGCTAAAAAGTAATCCTTTTTACAAAATAAGTCCAGAATTGGCTCGGTTATTCGTCAGTTTGCATTTTATTTTTTATGGGCTCTCTTCCTTAAAAAAGCTTATATATGGGGGGCACAGCAATATGTATGAAGCTAATTTTCTAGCTTTATTGAAATTTTCAGGTGAGCTAAATGAGTCATATATTGTTGAATATGGATGTGGACGAGTCTCTAAGAGAACAACTTTTAAGCGAAGAGCTTAAGTTGAGATCAAAACAACCAGAGGCTTGGACAAAAACAAAATTTAGGAAGTATGCAAACTTCGGCAGAAATAGGAAAAAAACCGCTGAAGAGCTTCTTGGATTAACAAAAACTGATTCTACAGTAGTAGTATCAAAAGTAGCAAAGGCAAAGAAAAAGTAACTCTTTTTCCTTAAAGCACAAACAGCAGGTTGGGAATTACCCAACTTTGCCCGCTATTTTTTTCAAAAAAGTACAATTATTAAAGCAAAAAAAATTTTTGCAATGAAATTTCTTGTTTTTATGCTTCACTTTAATACTTCAAGCGTTCCGTTTTTTCCGGTACTAACTTGTAATTGTCCTTTGTATTCAGAAACCCAACCATTAGTTATCTTTATTTTTGAGCCATCCTCAACTTGTTTGTATTGCTCGCCCCATAGAGTTAGAGAAACTTCTTTTCCTTCAGCGTCTTTTGCTGCAGCAGAACAAACAGTTCCTGAGCCAGATGCGCTAGCAAAAGCTCTAGGTTCTCCTTTAGTTACAATTTCTAGTTCTATTTCTTCAATAGCCATTCTTGGACTTAAATCTTTAATCAACATGCCCCTCACCAAGAAAATTAATTAATCAATATGTTTATCAACAAAACCCTTTCCTAGCGCGCTATTTAGTTCTTCCAGCGTCATGTAACTTCTTGTTTTTTTTGTCAAAAAGAGTATGGTGTTTGTTTTTTTTATGTATTTGTTTGTTCTAAATATTTTTTTGTGGAAAAAGGCAAGCGCCTCACTGTCCTGGAGACGAACAATGACAGCAACATCGTTTTGTGTTGTTGAAAAAACATCTTGAACTTCCGGTATTTTCACCATTGATTGAGCAATTTTTTCTGTTTTTCCCGGCGAAGGATGTATTACAATAAATGCTTTCAAATTCATTTTTATTTCATTATATCCTTTTTCAGTTAGCTCAAGACTTTCTTTTGTAATAATACCAGAATCCCATAAAAATTTCCATCTGTTTGAAATAGTATTCCTATGCACCCCCGCCCCTTTGCTTATTTCATAAAGACTTTTTGAAGGATTTTTGTTTTTTTCTTCCAATACAATTAGGTCAAGTTTTTTTAAGACACTTTTTTTAGAATTTTTTATAGTTACGTAGTGCCTCTTGTATTCATTAACAGCAAACATGACCTGTGTTTCAACAATTTTCTCGGAAAATATTTTTTCAAAAGCAAGAATGAAAGAACTTACAACTTGAATGCTTGGCCCAAAAATTTTTATTGCAAAATCGAAGTTTCCTGTTACTTCAGCAATTGTGTGCACATGCGGTAGAGAAAGTACTTTTTCAATAAACTTTTCTTCTTCAATTAATTCCCAGTTAAGCGAAACAAAAACCCATGCAAATCTGCCCAAACCAAGCTGGGGAAGATTAATTTCCAATCTTGTTGATGAATAATACCCCTCTCTTTTTAGCTTATCAAGTAAATATTTTTCTGTGTCTGGTTTTATTTCAAGCGCAGCACATGCTTTCTTTTTCCCATCATAAACCCCAAAAATATATCCATGCTTGAGAAATTTTTCTTTTAATCCGACCCCTTTTTCCACACCAATATTACGCAGTTGTCATTTATAATATTGAGTGAATTAACTAACAAAAGTTAATAGGTTTGCTGTTATTTTTGTGTTTTGCACAAGAATTCGTTTTTTTATTGTTATTGTTGGTAATTCAATTAATTAATTACTTTGACAGAATATTAGTAGTGATTGTTGTGGAGGAAGAAGATGATAGCACAGGCACAAGTGTTAAAGGGCATTGGTGTGTTCACAACACTAATGGGGATTTACCATTGGGTTGTTGCAGAAGCAGAGGTGTCAGATGTTATATTCTTGCTTGTCATAACAGTTCTTCTAGTGCTAATGGACGCAGAAGCTCAAAACAATCAAAAACAAGTAAACCATAGTGAATTAACTGCCCAAAATGAAATAAATCAAAACCAATTAATTCAAAGCAATTCGACAATTTGAGCAAGTTAGCTTAATGCTTAAATTACTTTCCAATACAAGAATAATTATGGGTTATCTGTTTCTTGATATAGAGTCTTTTGTTGATCCGGAAGATGAGCGCTCAGGCCTTAATCCGTTCCATAAAGAAAGTAAAGTATTAGCTATCTCTTACAATTATTATGCAACACACAATTACCCGTTACCTCAGCAAATAAAAAAGCCAACTTTTTTGTTTGAATGGATAGAAGGAAGCGAAAAAAGGCTTTTAGGAAAATTCTTTGCAGAACTGAAAAGTATTTTTGAAAAAGATAAAATGCTCAAAGTAGTTGGTTTTAACCATCTGGCTTATGACTTAGCTTATCTTTTTGCAAGAATGTCTCACCACAAAATTGCGCCAGACAAAGAAATATTTGACGCTTTGTTTTCATTACCCCGCCATATTGATTTAGCACAATTAGGAATGGCAGTTTCAGAAAAAACCAAAAAGGACCAAGATTTTAGATGTATTTCGCAAAAAGTGATTAACTCTTACTTTGATATCCCAATAAAAGAAGACTCAGGAAAAGATGTGTCAAAATATTACCTAAACAAAAGATTTGATAAAATACAAAAATATTGTGAAGAAGAATTTACATTTGAAATGCTTTATGCAAGCATACTTGAGTACTTTCTTAGAACAAACAACTAATTTTTCACATTTTTCCGTACGCAAGGATTTTATATAACCTAAAACTTATTAGGACTGATAAAAATGCCTTCAGCCGAACAAGGATTAACAGAATCTAAAGCAGATTTGTTACTAAAAGTGCTTGAAGCAAAAGGAAAATGCTTAGAAAATGACTGCAAAGCCTTCCAAAAAAATAGTGCTAATGAAAACTAATTTTTTATTTGCAAAGTAAATTTCTATTTTTACAATTAGTCCTGTTTTTAATTCTTTTTTAGTTAATCTTTTTATGAAAATAGCAATAACAGGGACGCCGGGCGTTGGGAAAACATTTTTAGCAAAAAATCTTGCAAAGACTTTGTCTTGTGTTTGTGTTAATGAAAAAGATTTTGCGCTAAAAAATAAGATAGGTTCTTTTAATGAAGAAAATGAACTTGAAATTCCAATAAAAGAATTCGAGAAAAAGGCTAATGTGTTTTTGGGCAAGAAAAAAAATATTATTCTTGAAGGACATGTGTTATGCGAAGCCAAATTAAAGGTTGACAAAATAATTTTAATAACAATTGACCCTGAAGAGCTAGAACTTCGACTAGAACAAAGAAATTACTCTCCGTTAAAAATAATGGATAATGTTTTTTGTGAAGGGATTGAATATTGCAAAAAATACGTGAAAAAAAATTATTCAAAAAAACAGATAATTGAAATAAAATCTCTTCAAAACCCAAAATTGACTTTGTTAGAAGCGGTAAGATCCTTGAATTTGTCAAAAAAGGCCTAATAATCAATGTTTTAAACATATTTTTCATTAAAATAATTACTTTGTGGTGTTAATTTGATACGGCGCGGGACAATTTTTTTAATTGCTTTGTTTTTTATAATTTCGACCGTTTTTTCTTATCAAATTCAACTTGCAGGGCTCAATTTTAATACAATAAGTTTGAGCGAATCCCAGAAAAAAGAGTGCCAAACAATTTCATATGACTTTTCTGACTTATCCGAAACAGGCGAAGTAGTACTTTCTCTGCAAGCAAATTTCCAGGCAATTAAGGGGGATAATTCTTTTGTAAGCGTTCAACTAAACGATGGGGAAGAACGAATTATTTGGCCGGAATTCTTTTCTTGTGATAAAGCGTGCTGGGCAAGAATATTTCTACCAAAAACAAGAGCAAAAAAAACAGATTTAACTCTGTGCTTGGCCACAGGCGGACTAATCCAAACAGCTCAACTTTTTGACTCGTCTATTATTGGTTTATATGACACCCCGGTTCTTTCAATAGAAACAATTGCCCCCGAAGCAATAATCTTGGGGGAGCGCGCAAAAATGTCAATTTGGATAAAAAATGAGGGGACAAAGAAAACAGATTTATTTTCCCAATTTGTGAGCCAAGACATTAGAGCACTAATTGACATAACAAGTTTTGATATTGTTGAGGGGGAAAGTAGCGTTTCAACTGAAATTAACGCAGGAGAAACAAAAGAATTTGTTTACTATATAAAACCAAACAAAGCAGGAACGTACAATTTGCCTTACGCAATGCTACGCTTTACTAATGTTTTTGACGAAGAACAAACAATAACAAGCAATCACACCCAGCTTAAAGTGCTTGTTCCAGAGCAAATATCAATTTCAGTAACATCAACAGAACTTACAAAGAATAGTTTGAAAATAACGGCTCTTGTAAAAAATAATTGGGATACACACTTTGACGGAGAAATAACGTTTAAGCCAACAGATCTTGTTGTTAGCCAGACAAAAGAAATTTCTTTAGCTCCAGAAGCTGAGAGAGAAATACTTGCTTATACTCAGCAGTTATTGCCCGGACAATATGATTTTAGTGCGGTTGTTGAAGGCATTAAAGACAAAAACAATCAGTATTTTTCAAATTCTATAAGTTACCCCGTAAAAAAAGAAGAAATACCATTTAGCATTGTGTTTGCATTAATTGCAGTAGTTGCTGCCGCAGCAGTATTCATAGGGATATCATATTGGAAAGGTAAAAAGAAATAACGCCTCAAGAAATAAATTTTTTTATTCAGTCCAAGCATCCTCAACTTCTTTTTTAGTTTGGCTGTTGGCACTTTCACTTCTCTTTGTTGATTTTTTTATTATTATTGCGACTAGTAGCAAGATTATTATTGGGATAAATGAAATAAATGGGATGTTTTCAAAAAAATTATCTTTTTCTGTTCCGCTCAAAATTAAAAATGCAGAAACGTATTTGTTGGAATCAATAAATTCTTTTGCTTTTTCAAGAGCTATGGAAGACGTTTTTGCGTCAATTGCACTGTTGAACAAATTAATACTTTGCCTTTTTATAGAATCGTAAGCTGATTTTAATTCCCCGTAAATTTCAATGAACTGACTTTCTTTTTCACTAATTGACAAAGCACTCTTGTCAATTTCATTAATTTTTTTTTCAAGTGAGTCAATTCTTGACAAAGTTATAGGCTTTATAAATTTTGAATTCACAAGGGCGGTTTCGTCTGCCGAAAGTTCTGCTTTTATTAGTCCAATAAGTGCTACGCAATTTTGTTTAATTTCTATTGCTTTTTCACTTGTTTTGTTTGTATCGTAAATTTCTAAATATAGCTCGTCAAATTTCGTTTTTAATTGCGCTAAAAGAAGAAATTCATTTTTTGCCTTTAGGGGATCTGTAGAAATTAGTCTTTCGATAAGTTGCTTTATTTCGACAGAGTCCAAAATCATTTGTTTTAGCTGTAAATTATCAGTTTTTACCGCTTTTAACGTTTTTACAATGTTTTCAGACTCGCTAAGTATGGCTTGATTAATATCAAATTTTGTTCCGGTAAGGGCACTAATTGCTTTTCCAAGTTCTTTTTCATCCATTGTTAATAGCGCGTTAGTTGCATAGTCGATTTTTTCTTTAAATTCGCTTTCTGTCTTCTCAAGCCCCGCTTTGATTAGTTCTGTGCCATATTTCTCCGCGTTTGTTATTAGCTGTTTTAATGATTCAGCAAGCAAAGCAAGCCTTTTTTGTGAATCATTTTCATTTTCTTTTAAAGAGATAACTTTTTCCGCTTCTTTTAATAATAATTCAGCTTGTTTTACAAAATCGTTTCCCGGTTCTGAGTTTATTAAAGCAGTAATTTGTTTTATTAATGGTTCATTTTCAATTAGTGAAAGTTTTGAGATTGAACTATTTAAAGCATTTATGTAATAGAAATAATTTCCATTTGTGTAAATAGTTAGTTCAAACTTTTTGGTTTCACTAGCAATAAAAATAGTGTTCTTTATGGCAAGTTTATCTCCAACTTTTTCATATTTAATTTCTTTGCCCGTGCTATCAAATATCAAAACACTAGTTATTGTTTCATTTTTGTTAATGGGTATAAAAAGGGTTGCGTTGATTGATTCTGCATAGTTATTCTTTGCAGAAAACGAATAATGGAGTTTATTTCCATTTAGCGAAACAGGCAAAGTATTTTGTAGGATAAAATCACTTGTGATTAAATTGTTTACATAAAACAACAATATAATTTTTTCTTTTTCAAAGTTATCTATGTAAAAGAAGAGGGCGGTTCCTTCTTTTTCTGCAAGAATTTCTTTTTCTCCGGAAGTTATTGTGTAATCAGGAGAAAGGCTTTTTGTTTCAACTTGTAGCTTTGGAAAAAAAGCATCGCTTTTAACAATAATTTCTTTTTTTATCAAACTTTTTTCGTTAGAGGCATAAATTACCGAAACAACTTCTTCTGTTTCTAAAATACTCTCTCCGCTAATTTTCACTTTCATTTCTCCCAAGTCTATGCAATTATAAGATATTATTGTTTTTTCTCCAAAAATAACGTTGTTTATGCAGCTATCGGCCGAAATAACTATTCTTGAGCTCACTTCAAAGGCGACAACTCCAGCAACATTTACTCTTTGAAAAGGATTTGAGAATATTATTTCAGCAGTATAAGCATTTTTTGTGTTTGTTTTGGGGATAGAACTTGGCAACAGGTTTATTTTTACATTTTTTTTAGCATACTCAGAAATTTTTTCTTCTAAATTTAGGTTAGTTTGTGAATTTATTTTCTCTAATTCTAGCATAAGTGTTTTTGAGCTTGTGCTGATTGTAATTAGGGAGCTGTTTCTGAGTGGGTTTGTTAATTCAGTAAATTTGTTTTTTAGTTCTTCAATTTTACAAGAGGTTAAAGCTGAGCACACTTCTTCAAGCAAATTTAAATTAGATTTGACTTTTTCATATTTGTTGAAAAGTTCGCCCAAGTCGTAAATGTCATAAACTTCATTTTCAGCCTGCGTTTTTATTGATTGGCATGCTTCGTCAAAGTATAATATATTTTCACTTGTTACGGTTGTTTCTTTTAGCTTTTTAAATTCCAATTCAAGTTCTTCTAATTTTACTAACAAAAATATTTCTTCAAGTTCACTAAAGCACGTTCTTGTTTGATCGACCTTCTTTGATTGCAGTTCTGCGTAATTGTTTTTTCCAATAATATAATTGTCTTTTTTTATTACTAGTTCCAGGCAATAATTTAGTTTTTCTATTCCTCTTGTCGTGGTGACTTTGCTAGAATAAAACGCTATATCATTTGAAAGCCGAATTAGTTCTGCAGGCGGATTTTCTATCAAGCCTTTTGACTCGGTTGCTTCTAAATCACAAAACTCGCTTATTTTTGACTCTCTTTCTTTTGTAGAATAGGTAATTGCTTCTTTTATTTTCATAAAAGTTTCTTTTATTTCTTTAAGCTCGTTGATTGTTTCTCCGATGCTGCTTGAGTTATTTGACATTTTTTCTCTCACAATCAAAAATTGTTGCTCCGCACTATCAAATTCTTTTTCTGGATTAAATTCTTGCGAGGCACTTTTTGTAATCATTCTTTTTACTAGCTCAGAATATTTGTCGTATTGTTCTGATTCGCTAAGTATACTTTTGCATTCTTTTTGTAAAGAATAGTTTTCTTCTAGTAAATCGCCTTTTGTTTTTATTAGATTTTCATAATTAGCGCTATTACTATTCATTAAGTCACTAAATCGTTTAATGGCCGAATTATTGTTTCCCGCTATATTTGAGTAAAGTACCATTAGTTCATAAGTTGGAATTCTTTGTAATTCTGTTAGTGATTCAGTTTTGTAAATATAATTTTCTGCAAACCCCCAAAGTGAGTCCATCATATCTCTGATTGGCGCCAAGTATACTTCTCTAACAGGGCTTATTTGGGAGGCAAAGTTATCTTCAACAAAGTCATATTCTTTTTCCCAAAAAGACTCTTTTTCAACAAGGTAATTAAATCCCTTTGATGCGGCAGAGTTTTTGAACAAATTTACCTTTTCAAAATAGTACGAAACGTATGTTCCACTGTTTGTCTTTTCTCCGCTAAAATCTGAAAGTATTTGTCTTAGCTCTATTAATGAATCAAATAATTTTTCTTCTTTTAGCACATCAATTTTTTGTGAAGAAAGCAATTTTTCTTCTTCAAAAACTATTTCCGCGCTTTTTTTGATTGTTTCATCCGCTAGCGCAAATGATTCATCAAAATAATACCTGGCTTGATTTATTGAGCCGACAAGAGTAATTGTAGATCCGGAAAGGCACTGCGAAGAAATCTTTTTCATTTCAGCAGTCCCTTTGTTATAAAAAAACCAGCTTCGCGCAAGAGAATTCTTTAATTCATATAATCGACTTTCTTGCTCATATCCGAGCTTTGTTTTGAACATTTCATTTACTTTTTCAAAACAACTGTTTTCTGTTTCGCAAACAGGGATATATGAATAACTTTTATTTGCCATGCTGTAACATAAGTTTCTTTCCTGGCGTGACATTTCAGTGCAGCCAAGCAGCAAAATTAGCATGAGTAATAATAACAAAACTTTTTTCATATATTTTTTGTTTTTCTGTTTGCTTAAAAATCTTTATAAAAATTAGTCAATTGTCGAATGAATTGCTTTTTTGGGGGGGGGGTGAATTTAAAAAAAGTTCTTTATTTTTTTGGGGTTAATTAATCTTGTATGAGGTTGAGCATTGTTTTACTTCTTCTTTTGCATTGTCAAGTAAAGAATACAAGCAATCATTTTCTTTTGTCAATAGCTCTTTTGATTGGAAGCACAAATCGGAAGGGTTATTTTTTTCCTGTGAAATAATTGGTTCTAGGTAGTAGTGTGTTAATAGTGCTCCAAGGAGTATCCCTACAATAAGAATTATTGCGAATAGTTTTGTTTTTTTTGATAATCCTTTAAATAAGCTTGGCCTTTCATCAACCAGGTCGTCAAGCGCTTCATCTCTTCCATCAAGTCCCATGCATTACTTTTGTTTTTTTAAGTTAAAAAACCTTTTCGTGAAACTTTTTTTTACCTTTTTGATAAAATATTGGCCCAAAAGTTAAAAACGTCTTTTTTTGGACAAATTAACGAGAAAAAGTTAACATATACATAATAGTACTTTTCTTTAGTTGCTGCATTATTAAGTTCTTTGTTTTTTGAAATAAAAAAAGTTCTCTTCCACATAACGAACGATTGTTCGCTTTTCGTATTGGAAACCTTTATAAATGTGAACGCATTTCTATTGTTTAGTAAATTTATTGAAGGCGGTAAATATGTACAAATACACTATAGCAAGACAACTTGCATCAAAGAGAGTCATAACCAATAGAGGGGACGAAGTTGGAAAATTATCCGACATTATTGTTTCTGAAGTTGGTGGAGACATAGAGTTCTTGGTTGTTGAAGTGGACAGAAGCTCAAGGCTATTATCAAAGATGGGTAAAGTAGGAAAAGTAGTTGAAATACCTTATTCAGCAGTTACTGCAGTCAGCGATGTATTCATCGTTGATGAGAGAGAATTGCTTGAAGATGTTTCAAAAAAAGATTAATTCCTAAAGCCTTAACTTGAGTTTGTTCTTTTCGAGATCAAGTTCTGTTATGAATGGCTTTATGGAATTTATTTTTTCCATGACTTCTTTTGATGACAGACCTTTCTCCTCACCTTTTTTTATTGTTTCAATTATTTCTTTGATTTTGGAATAATTTAAATAAATTTGGTCACCAAGAACTTTTTGTTCTTTTTCTTTCTTCGCAAGCTCAATCATTTGTTTTTGGATCATTTCAATTTTTTGGGTCTCATCTTTTGGTTTTTTGTCTTTTTCTTTCTTCTCTTTTGGCTTTTCTCGCTTTGACTCAAGCAAAGAATTTAGTGCTTCATTAATTGACCCAAATTCTTTTTCTTTTGTAAGCCCAAGTTCAGCGGAGTAAAGTATCCCATTACTCACATAAACAATTTGTTCTTTTGTTTCATAAATCGCTTTAATTGTAGCCAGTATTTTTTCGGCAGTTTGTTTGTTAGTTTCTTTAGCATCCTTTGTTTTATCAATTTTTAGGTCAGTAAAAGCTTTTTCAAGAATAGCCGGCGCCGTGTTTAATATATCAACACACGCCCCAAAAATAGTTTTCTTGTTTTCTTTTAGTTTTTTAAAGAAATCAACTTCATTTTCTTCTAAAGGATTAGTTCCTTTCGAACTAGGAAATTTATAAATCTCCTCTCTTTCTAACTTCCTGTCTTTCCACTCCTCTTTTTTCATTGCTTTGATTATTTTGTAATCTTTTGTGCAAAGCACTAAGTTTCCTTTAGCAAAAAGCTCTGCTATGAGAAAATGATTTGGAAACTCAAAAACAACTATTCGGTCAGCCCCGTGTTGGTTTAGTGAAACAACTCTTTGGTTGTATAAGTATTTCTTTAGCAACGCTGAAAAGCCCCCTGGGTTTTGTTTTGCGGGAATACTTTTTTCTAGAACAAAAATAGAGTTGTCAGTAAAAGCAATTGTTCTATCCCCTTGTTTTGTGTGGATTTTCATTTTCATCCACCCGTTTTCAAGACTTTGTATATTATTTACAAATCCGTTTTCAAGAAAAGCAAGCTCCCCAACTAAGTGCTTTAATGCAAGATTGCTTAACGTAACGTTTTGGGGCTCTTTTTGTTTTTCCATAAAGAATTAGTGTTGTTTAAGTAATAAAAAAGAAAGGGTTCTTGTGATTTGTTCAATTATTGATGTTGTTGTAGGGTTTTAACCAAACAATTTTGTAAGGTTTTTATATTAGTAAATCAGCATTATCTACATGCGTTACTTTGCAATATTTACACTTTTGCTTTTCCTTTTTTCTTTTGTTTTTGCTGACGGGATGATGTTTAGACCAGATTTTTCTTTGTCTTCAGCTAGTGAAAGCGACCAAATAGCACTAATTAATGTTGATGACGAAGGGTACTCCCTTGATTTGTTTGTTAGAGTACAGCCACCGGAAAGTGACAGTTATCTTGCTATTTGGGTCGTTCCTCTGGAAGAAACTCCTCAAAAAATTGAGTTGGCTAATTATATTGATTCTGGTTTTGATCAAAAGCTTAAAAAGTTTACAGCTGATAAAGAAAAGGCTCAAACGTTTGTTTCACAAAAAAATGGGTTTAACTATGCAATGTCTACAGGAATATTTTTAGCAAGCCCAGCTTTTCCATTTGTTTTAGCTTCAGCGCTTTTAATGGCTTCTGTTGTTTATTCAGGCGCCGGAAACGATTTGGAAAAAAGTTTGATTGCGAGTTATGATTTTGGCGAGCTTGGTTCTGCGGAACTGTATGAAACGACACAAGAATCAACTCTTAGAAATTTGTTTGAGCGTTTGAATATTAGTTATGGGCAGGACTTTTCTGATTATTTGGATAAAAAAATTGTTTTATTTAAATTAAAAAATATTGATGATGCCGGATTGGTCGCATCATTTTATTTCAACCAAAACGAAAGAATTTATTTTTCTTCAGGAACGACAAAGTATTTTTCAGAAAAACCAGGAAAATTTGGGGCGTTTATTCGCGCTCCCCGAGAATATGTATTTGAAGATGTTTCTGGGCTAAAACAAGCTTACTCTTATGTGGGCAAAGAGGAACAATTTATTGTTTATAATAAAAACGGGGACAAATATGAGCCGGGCAATAATTATTATGGTAAGTCTTCTTATGCCGAGTATTACTATGCCGACACAACCGCGTCATACCCTATATTTGAAAAAGATTTAGTGCTTGAAAAGACAGGAGAAAGACCGTTTACTTTGACAGAACAAATAATGGGTTTTGTTAATCCTGTTTTGCTTGGCTTGTTAATTGGTTTTATTGTTTTCTTCAGCAGTGTTTTCTTATTTTTAAAATTTAAAAAACCGGCTGAAAAAAATCAGTTCATTAAATTTTGTGCTTACAGTATTGCGCTTGTATTTGTGATTTTATTTTTGATGTTTTTACTATTTAGTTTGATGATGATTCCGACAATTTTATTCGCCGTTATGTCTTTGCTCGCCGTCAACGGCAATTATTTATTCCAAGCCATTTTTTCTTCATTTTCTGTTCTTGTTGCTCTTGTGGGGTTCCTTTTGTTTTTTGGTTTAATAAGCTGGTTTTTCTTTTTCTTTAAAAAAGACGATAAAACATGGATTCGTTTTTCAAGAAAAGAAGTTTTAGTTGTGTCTGTTTTAATTTTTATAACTGATATTGTTGTTTGGTTTTTAGCGACTTTGCTTTTGTGAGTTACTTTTTTTCTTCTCCGCTGTCGCTGAAGTACTTCATCATTATTTTTATTAGTCCCGGGCGTCTGATTAGTTTTTTTGTGAATAACAAAATTTTGTCAGTTTTTGTTAAATTGCCGTTTCCTATTTTTAGCGCTTCTTCCATTGTCAAGCTTTCAGCCAAGTAATTAAAGTCCTCATCATTTAGCTGTTCTAGTAAGTGTCTTCCTTTTACTCTTTTCATTAGTTCTTTTCCGCGCTGTTCGTACCATTCTTTTGTATAATTGCTTAGTTGCTCGTCAGAAAAATCGTTTTTCTTTAAAGCAATTAGGGCGTGTTTTGCCGCTAGTCTTCCCCCTTCAAAAGCAATTGCGATTCCTCCACCATGAATTGGATCAACCATGTGGCCCGCGTCACCAGCAACAAGCAAATTGTCTGTGGTCATTTTTTCTAAAAAACCGCCAACAGGGATTCCACCCGCATTAACTTCAATAATACTTCCGCCCCTTAATCCAGGTTGGTTTGCAATCCATTTATCAAGATAATATTTGGCGGTTTTTTGTTCATATGCTCCTATTCCTATTCCCACATTTGCCGTTCCTTTTCTTTTTGGAAAAATCCACACATATCCTCGCGGAGCAACATCTGTTCCAAAGTATAAATGCAAACAACCCTCATCATACCCGTTAATTCCAGTCATTTCGTATTGGTAACCCGAATCAGTGTCATTCAGATTGTTTTTTGTGTTTAATCCAAGCATTCTTGCCGTTAAAGAATCAATTCCATCGCAGGCAATAATTATTTTTCCTTCAAAAGTTTTTTTCTCATCATTTACTTCTACTTCAAGTTTTACTTTTTCATTTTCTCTTTTTGCCAAAACAACTTGGTGTTTTAGTAAAATAGTTGCGCCCTCTTTTACCGCTTGGATTGCCAGATCTTTTTCAAATATTTTCCTTTCAAGAACATATCCAACAACTTTTTTTCCTTTTTGTTTTACACTTTTGCCATTGGGTGAATAAAGTTGTGCTCCTTTTATTTCATGAACAGCCCATTCTTTTTTTGGTTTCAAATTTAATCTTTTGAATCCGCTGTTGCCCAATCCTTCAGCGCATCTTTTTGGGCAGCCGATTTCTTGTTTTCTGTCCAAGACAAGAACGCTTGCTTTTCCTTTAGCCAAGTCAATTGCGGTGCTTAAGCCCGCAGGTCCTGCCCCAACAACAATCACGTCCCAAACTTTTTTGTCCGCATCAAACATTTTTATCCACTCAAAAACTAATTGTTTTTAATCAATCTTAATTATTTCTTTTCAGGCAAACTCATTGCGCCAACAGGGCATATTTTTACGCATGCTCCGCAAGAAATGCATTTTTCCATGTTAACAATAATTCTAGTGTCTTTTAGTGTCAATGCTTCAGAAGGGCAAACCCCAACGCATGCTCCGCAATAAAGGCACTTATTTGAGTTATTTTTTACAACCAATAAATTCACCACTATTGAATACATTTTTGTTAGTTTAATTTAAAAATGCTCCTTTGGGGAGTTAAAAAATCTGTTTAGTTATCGCATTATTTTAGTCCAAGAACTGCTCGTACTTTTCAAAATTAAATCTGTAAAGAAATCTATTGATTTTTTGCTTGTTGAAATGGTATTTTTTCAGAATTTCAATTTTATTGCCAAGGTATTCTTCAAAAGAGTGGGTTTGCGAAGGGTCTAAGAGAAGAAACTTCTCTTTGTGTTCGCTTATGACAAAGGCGTGTGTTTTTAATGTCTCAAGTTCCGCTATAATTATTTCTGCTTTATCATCCCCCAGCGCTTTCATACAAGTGCATAAAAAGACAGCCAAATCCTCATCATCAGCCACTTTTATGTCAAGGATTTCTTTAGGGCTTAGCCAATAATTTAGGTTAATTTCAGGCTCAACAAATTTTATCTCTTTTTGCATGTATTCAAAGACTTTCTTTAGAGAGGAAAAGTAGTTTTCCTCAAAAGAATAAGGGTTGTCCTTTAGGTCCTCAACAAGGGACTGGATACTTAAGTCCTTTCCGCTTACAAGCTCCTTTATTTCACCGATTGTTCGCTGTTCCCTTTCATTAATTAGCTCAGCATATTTTTCAAGGAGAAACTTTGTTAGCTTGAATTCATTTTCTTGTGAAACCATAACTATCCTTATACATAACTTCCTTTGGAAGGTTTTAAAAAAATGTGTTTTTGATTAGTTTTTTTGCAAAAGAACCAGTTTTAGTAAAAGTTTATTAAAGATTAAACAATAGCACAGCAAAAATTAGGCAATACGAAATTAGCATTAAAGCCCCTTCCGTACGGTTTATGTGATATTTTTTTCCAGTGTAAAGAAATCCCACAAGCAAAAGTATTGCAAATGCGTTAAAAGCGAAATATTTGTAGTAATTTTCCGTATTAATTGGAGAAATTATTGCTGTTATTCCCAAAATTGCAAGAGTATTATATATTGTGCTTCCAACAAGATTTCCTACGCTGATTTCCTGTTGCTTTTTTAGTGCAGCAATAATACAGGTGCTTAGTTCGGGTAAAGAAGTTCCAATAGCCAAAATTGTTGCCCCTATAACAAATTCGCTGATACTTAGTTGTCTTGCAATTTCAACAGAATTTGCAACGGCGATTGTTCCTCCTGCGTAAAGCAAAAAAGCCCCTAACCCGATTAACTCAATTGATCGTGTTTCAAACACGTGGATTATTTTTACCTCTTTAGGAATTCCTTTTATCAAAAAATACATATAACAAGCAAACAACAAAAGCATGGCCACTCCCTCGAGTGCTGAAATTGTGTTTGTTGGTTCATTTAGGCTCACTGCTGAAAAAGCCCAAACCAGCCCGATAGCTATTAATGCAAAAAAAGCATCTTTTGCTAAATTTTTGGTTGTTTTTATTTTTATAAAAAAAGCAGTTAATCCAATTATTACCAATATATTGAATAAATTGCTCCCTAAAATGTTTCCAAGCCCAACAGCGCTGTTTCCTTGCAGTGCAGAGATAACATTTACAATTAGTTCCGGCGTGGTTGTTCCAATAGTTACAATAGTCATTCCGATGAATAGCTTTGATAATCCAATTCTTTTTGAAAGTCTAATTGCCCCCTCAACAAGTAAGTTTGAGCCCATCACCAAAAAGGCCAATCCAAAGATTAAAACAATTATTTCAAGAATCATTTTATTCACTGTCCAGTTCAGGTTTTACATAAATACTTTTTTTAAGAATTTTTGAAGCAATTTCTTCAATTGATTTCTTTTTTTCTTCAAAAATATTTTCAGCCGCCAAAACCGCACTTGTTTGGTTCTTCAGCAGGTCTTCTTTTTCAACCAAAACACGTTTGCTTTCATGAAGTTTTGACTCTAACTTTTCCTTTTCATCATAATATTTGCTTTCAGCCAAACTCTTTTCCAGCTCAATTTGTTTTTTTTGTATTTCATTCATTCTCCAAAACATTTTGTCAAAAAAATCAAAAGCAATTATGTCGTTTAGTGCTTGTAACTTTTTTTCTTTTTCCTTTTCCTTAAAATCAATTTTTTCATCCTCAATTGCTTTTACTATATTAGTCAAAATTTTCTTAAAATTTTCCCCCTTAGGGTCAGCACGCAAAGCAATTATTGGATTTGTTATAAACCCGTCGAGTGTGTTTTTTTCTTCGCGAGAAAGTTTCCATCTGCCCGAATCAACAAGTTGTTTAAATCTTTGAAGTGGCTTATCAATAGTTGAAAGAAGCGAAGACACTTCAGTTTTCAGCTCTTGTTTTTCGCTAAGCAATTTTTGTTTTTCCTCTTCAAGTTGTTTTATGACAATCATTTTTTCCCCCGCGCCAAATTCAACGAGCTTATCTTTTCCAACTTCAACAAACTTTTCTTTTTCCTTTAAACTTTCTTGCGCCTGTTTAGCTTTTTCTTTTTCCAGCAAAACATTTTCTTTTGCGGTTTTTAATTCTTTTAATTGTTTTTCGAGTTTTTCTGCTTCAAAAAAGTCTTTTCTCTCATCAAATTCTTTTTTTAGAGCTTGGAGTTTTTCCAAAAGTTGTTGAAGTATTTCCCCTAAAGCTTTCATTTCGTCCTTTAAATAAACACTTGTGTAAACAATACTTTTTCTAAAGTGAATAACTTCTTTTACCAAAACAGCAATTGCTTCTTCTGTGTAAGCTCTTGTATCCAAAATTTGCATCCCGTGTTCTTTTGGATCAATTTTTTGTAGCACCCGCATTAATTGTAGTTCAACATGGCTCTTTGAGGTAAAAGCGGCTTTGTTAAAACGCTCATTTTCTTTTCCTTCAATTTCTTTCTTTTTAATGTCTCCTATTAGCACAGTCGCGCGGGAATGCAAAAATTTTATTTCCGCCATTTCTTTTCCACAAATAAGTTCCAATTCCTGGCTTTTGGAGCCAATTGCCGCACTAACTTCACTTTCTAGCTCAGGCACAGTTAAAAAAGCAGTTTTTGATTTGGTCTCTTTTGAGCCGAACAGCTTTTTTAATTTAGAAAACATGAAAGAATAAGGGGAAAGAAGAATTAAAGCTTTTGTGGCAGCAGTGGCATCAAACCCAACGAGTATTTTTAAACCTCTTCCAATCAATTTTATTACATGATTAATTTTGACAAATTAGTTGAAATGCACTTAACAAAGGAACAAAAAGCCAAGCAAATTGGTCGCTATTATCCTTCCGAAATTGGTTCTTGTATGAGAAAAACTTGGTATAGTTATAAGTATCCTCAGCAAGTTAGTATGGATTTGCTGAAGATTTTTGAAGCAGGAAATATGGTTCACGATTTTGTTGTAAGAGTTTTTAAAAGCGAAAAAAACAAAAATGTAGAACTAGTTAAAGAAGAAATGCCTTTCAAGTTTGAAGGCGACGGATTTATTATTTCCGGACGAATAGATGATTTGGTTTTGTTGAAAGAAAATGGCAAACAGGTTCTGGTTGAAGTAAAAAGCGCAAAAACCATTAAGGGAATGGAGAAAGCAAAATTATCAAACGAGCTGCAATTAATTTTATATATGCACATATTGAATATACCAGACGGCGTTTTGCTTTATGTGGACAAAACAAATTTACAATCAAAAGTCTTTGTTATTCCTTATGATAAAAAACGCGGAGAGCAGATAATTGAACGATTCAAACAACTTGATGTTTCTTTGAAAAGTAATTTGCTACCTGAAGCGGAAGGAAAACAAATAGAAGATTTGAACTGGATGTGTTCCTTTTGTGAATATGTAGGCAAATGCGACAAGAATGAGAGCTAATAGTTATTTTTTAAATAATGTTTTTTGACAGGAGAATTGGCCAATTTTAATATTTTAGGCATACTTATTTATTCTCTTCCTATTCAAAGATTGATAAAATGCATAAATGTGGAATTTGTGGGGTTTGTTCTCCCGCTTCTAATGAATTGACTTATAAGATGCTTCTTCAACTCCAGCACCGCGGGCAATTATCCGCTGGAATTACAGCTTATCGCCCCAACGAACCGTTTATTTTATACACTCACAAAAATCTCGGACTTGTTAATAAAGTTTTTTACGCCGAAACAAAAGAAAAGTTTCAGGCAGTAATGGAAAAAACTTCTTGTGAAAAAT
Organism: uncultured archaeon; assembly: GCA_964590155.1. Classification (GTDB taxonomy): domain Archaea; phylum Iainarchaeota; class Iainarchaeia; order Iainarchaeales; family JAAZKV01; genus JAAZKV01. The sequence goes on along the minus strand of CAZPWC010000016.1, from coordinate 1,515 downwards.
CAATAGGGCATGTTCGTTACGCTACCTGCGGCGTTGATGATATTCACTACGCCCAACCGTTTGAACACTTGCACGGCAAAAAAAACAGGTGGTTTTCATTGTGCTTTAATGGCAACATAGCAAATTACCCTTCTCTAAAAAAATCCCTTGAGAAAGAAAATTACCATTTTATTCGAGCAACAGACACAGAAGCAATTTTGCTTTTACTTGCAAAACAGATAAAAGAACAAAGAACTATAACTGAGGCATTTGCAAAACTTTCGCCCAAATTAGACGGAGCATATAATATAGCATTTATTGACGCGGAAGGGACAATAGTTGCGGTAAGAGACCCTCTGGGTTTTAGGCCTTTATGTTATGCGGAAAAAGAAGGAAAGTTTGCCTTCGCATCAGAAAGTGTTGCTCTCCAATCAATAGGTTTTGATGAGATAAAAGATTTAGAACCGGGTTGCATGCTTGTTCATTCGGGCGGGGTTCTAAAAAAAGAAAGATTTGCCAAGAGTCCAAGAGTTGCGCATTGTTTTTTTGAGTGGGTTTATTTTGCTCACGCCGCTTCAACAATGGATGGGAAAAATGTTTACAATGTGCGTTACGCTTTAGGGAAAAAATTAGCCGAAGTTGAAAAAGAAAAGATTGACGAAAATTGTGTTGTTGTAGCGGTTCCAGATTCAAGTACGCCTGCGGGAAACAGTTTTGCTAACCAGTTAAAAATCCCTTTTCGTGAAGGACTAATAAGAAATCGTTATGTCGGGAGAACATTTATTGAATCAAAGGATAGGAGCGAAAAAGTTGCTTCAAAGTTTACACTAATAAAAGAAGTTTTTGATGGAAAAAAAGTTTTCTTGGTGGAAGATAGTATTGTTCGCGGAACGACACTAAAAAATCTTGTCGCATTCATAAAAAAACACGGGAATCCAAAAGAAATACATGTACGAGTTTCCTGTCCACAAATAAAATGGCCCTGTTTTTATGGAATAGATATGAGCACAAAAAAAGAATTAATCGCTTCAGAAAAAAGCGATGAAGAAATAGCTAAAGAAATTGGGGCAAATAGTGTAAACTATCAAACAATTGAAGGACTATTAAAAGCGTTTGACATTGATAAAAACAAATTATGCCTTGCCTGCTTAAACGGAGAATATCCGACAAAAGCAGGAGAAGCCCGAAAAAATGATAAGCATTATTGCCGCGAATAAAAAAGTCTGTTAATTAGTTATGCGGCAAAAAGAGGAAAAAGCCTTTTTAATATGTTCAGCCCTATTTTTCTCATTAGGGGGCGATTAGTTGGTTTATAAAATAACTGAAAAGGAAACCCAAATGGGGATAAAAGATTTTTTGAAATCCAAGGTTCCTGAAGTTGAAAAAGAAATAGAAAAATATATCCCAAGAAAAGCCTCAAAGAAGTGGATCGAAAGTGCTCTTGGTGAAACAATTTTTGAATTAGATTTAAACGCTTACACAAAAGGAGTAAATGAACCCATTTGGGATTTACTTGATAGAGGCGGAAAAAGATTT
>CAZPWC010000015.1:0-29590 GCA_964590155.1 uncultured archaeon | reverse complement strand
GCCACGTTGTCCCACAAGTATTTGAAGTATGCTGCGTAGCTTTGGGCGAGTTCTTCGGATTCCATTACAAAGATTAATTTGCTTTGGCCGTACATTGAGTTTGCTTCACAAAAACTTAAAGCCAAGACCGCTGCTATAGTTTATTACAATACTCAATTGGGCGCGGATTATGAAAAGCACTTGAAAAGCAATTTAGAGTCGCTTGGCGGAAAGGTTGTTTTTAGCGGGGTAACTGAAGTTGAGCGGACGGATTTCAAAACCGAACTTGCTGAGATAAAATCAAAAAATCCTGATGTAATATTTCTAATTCAATTAGCAAACCCTTTGGGTTTGTTTTTAAAACAAGCAAGAGAAATGGGGATTACTTCAACTATTATTAGTCAATCTACTGCGGAGGATCCTAAAGTTATCCAAGCTGCTCAAGGGGCTAGTGAGGGGCTAATTATTTCCTCTGCTCAGCCAAAAAACACAACTAATGGAATTGAAGCTTTTAACAATAAATACTTTGAGGAGTACGGCGAGAACCCTAACATTATGACCGCAATAGCTTACGATTCGCTAATGGTGCAAGTAAAAGCGTTTGAGAAGTGCGCGGGGGAAGTTAGTTGTATTCAAAATGAAATAAATTCAATAAAGGATTATTCCGGAGCAAGCGGGGTTATTACAATGAACTCTGAAGGCTCAACAAATAGGGGACCAAACTTCAAAATAGTGAAAGAAGGAAAATTCATTCCTTTTGAGGCAAGCTGAAAAAGTCAGCTTGCTTTTTTTCACCCCTCCCAAAAAGTATTTATATTCGGTTGGTGTAATCTACAGGGTGTGAGGGGAAATAACTTCACAAACAAACACTATTTTTTTGCTGGAGAAGCGTTCACTAAGAGGTAACTTTTCGATTTTGGGTTTCCCAATCGAACTCGGGTCTGATGCAAGGGGCTTAGGAGAAGCTCCGCAAGTTTTGAGAGCTCTCGGATTAAAAAAAATTCTTGAAGGGAGCGGAGCAAAGGTAATTGATTGCGGGGACGTAAAGATTTCAAATGCTGAAGGGAAAACTGTAGAGGGGATGAAGAACTTTGAGCCAATTCTAGAGATGCTTAAGGAAGGCGCTCAAATTGTAAAAGAACGAATTGAGCAAGGAGACAGAGTGATTGTGCTTGGGGGGGACCACTCAATTTCTATTGGGAGTATTTCGGGGGCAGTAGCTGGATGCGACGGAGAAGTTGGGGTGATTTGGATTGATTCTCACGCGGATTTAAACACTAACAAGAATTCACCCACAGGGAACATTCACGGAATGTCCTCGGCAGCAATCCTTGGAGAGGGACATGAAGCATTTGTAAATCTTATTCAACCAGGGGCAAAAGTAAAAAAAGAAAATATTCTTTATGTTGGTTTAAAGGATCTTGACCATTCAGAAATTGATTTCATTAATGTAAACAATCTTTCAGCAATAACCCTTCCTGATTTCATTAATGGGGGGTTTTTTGAAATTAGTGAAAAAATTAAGGCGCTTGAAAAAAGAGTGAAATACATTTGGGTGAGCATGGATCTTGATTCTATTGATAAAGAGCATTGCCCAGCTTCCCCAATGGCGACAAAGGGAGGATTCAATTACAGGGAAATTGTTTTTATTGCGAAAACAATTGGGAGGCTCAGTAATGTTATTGGAATGGATTTAGTGGAATGGGTTCCGAAAAATGATAAGGGCAATATTACTGCAAACCTTGCTCTTGAACTAATTACTGCGATTCTTGGTTCAGAACATAGTTTCTATACGGAGTATATCCAACAACATCATAAGTAATTTTTCCTTTCCGGCACCGCGCTTTAGAAAGTGTTTAAATTACTCCTTTCAAGTAATTTATTTATGCAAAACCAAAACATGAAAGAGATGCACAAATTTCAACTTGTTTCAAAGTTTAAGCCTGCGGGAAGCCAGCCTGAGGCGATAAAGTCACTTACTGGAGGAATAAAGAAAGCAAAGTCTCCTCAAACCCTCCTAGGGGTAACGGGTTCTGGGAAAACTTTTACAATAGCAAATGTTATTGCTAATGTTCAAAAGAAAACTTTGGTTCTTGCACACAACAAGACTCTTGCGGCTCAATTATATAACGAGTTCAAATCTTTTTTCCCAAATAATAGGGTTGAGTATTTTGTTTCGTTTTATGATTACTATCAGCCAGAGTCATACATTCCGCAAACAGATCAGTACATTGAGAAGGACTCGCAAATTAATGAATATATTGAGAGAATGCGTCTTTCCGCAACAACTTCGCTTTTGAGTCGAAATGATGTTATTGTGGTTGCGAGTGTTTCATGCATTTACGGTCTTGGCAACCCAAAGAATTATTTGGGGATGGGGTTTGAAATTGAGGAAGGAAAAGAATTTTCACGAACTAACCTCATTTCAAAACTTATTGATGCACAGTATGAAAGAAATGATTTAGAACTTTTGAGCGGAAGATTTCGGGTTAAGGGAAGTACAATTGATATTATTCCTGGGTACGAGAAAAGTATTTTGAGAGTAGAGCTTGACGGAAGCACGATTGATAGAATTATTATTCTTGACAAACAAACAGGGGCGATAGAGCAGCGCTTGGAACATTATCACTTATTTCCTGCTCGGCACTTTGTTGTTCCCGAAAGTGAAACACAAAACGCTATGGTTTTAATAAAAAAAGAACTCGAAGAAAGATTGCCAAGTTTGGGTTTAGTTGAATCGCACAGACTTAAACAAAGAACAACTTATGATTTAGAACTAATGAAAACAATTGGTTTTTGTAAAGGAATAGAAAATTATTCACGACACTTTGATGGGAGAAAAGAAGGAGAAAAACCTTATACTTTAATGGATTACTTTGGAGAAAATTTTCTTATTGTAATTGATGAATCCCATCAATCAATTCCTCAACTTAATGGAATGTATAACGGGGATCGGCAAAGAAAACAAACTCTTGTAGATTATGGTTTTAGGCTCCCAAGTGCGCTTGACAATCGTCCACTAAAATTTAGTGAATTTGAAAGTGCGTACATGAAGAAACAAAACGTTATTTTTGTGAGTGCTACTCCTGATAAGTATGAGAGGGCAAATTCAAAGAACTTTGTTGAACAAATAATTCGCCCCACTGGTTTAGTTGACCCGGAAGTAAGTGTAAGAAAAACAAAGGGTCAAATGGAAGATGTGCTTAGAGAAATTGATGGGGTGCTAAAGAAAGGAAACAGGGTAATGATTACTGCGTTAACAAAAAAGCTTGCCGAAGAAATGGCTGATTTTTTTGCGTCAAAAGGAATAAAGGCAAGGTATTTGCACTCAGAAATCAAAACCTTGCAAAGAACTGAAATAATTAGACAATTTAGGGAAGGAAAATTTGATGTGCTTGTAGGAATCAATTTGCTAAGAGAAGGAATTGATATTCCTGAATTAGGGCTTGTTGCAATTTTTGATGCGGATAAGGAAGGGTTTTTGCGTGACCAGAAAAGTTTAATTCAAATCATTGGTAGAGCTGCAAGAAACTCTACTTCGAAAGTAATTCTGTACGCTGATAAAAATACTGATTCAATGACAAAAGCAATCATGGAGACAAACAGGAGAAGAGAAATTCAACTTGCTTACAACAAAAAGCACAAAATTACTCCAAAAACAATTATCAAACCAATTGAAGATCAGCAAATAATTCTAAAGGACACAAGACATATTCCTAATAAAGAAAAAGAGAGATTGATAAAACAAATGGAAATAGAAATGCGTGCTGCTGCTGAGAAACTTGATTTTGAACTTGCAATTGCATTAAGAGATCAAATTGCTTTAATGCAAAAAGAAATATTGGAGAAAAAAATAAATCCTTAATTTAAGAAATAAACCCTTAATTAAAAAAATAAATCCTTAATTTTTTGTGGATTTAGTAATTCTTTTTTTCTTGAGAATGCACTAATTCTTCTTTTCTTGTGCGGGAAAACTTTTTGATTTCGTGTTCGCGTTTCAAAGCAGCGCTCAAAGAAGGTAATTCCTCGGAATAAATCATTCTTACAGGTCTTCTTCTTTTAGTATATTTTGAGCCAATCCCTTTATTATGGTTAGCTAATCTTTTAGCCAAATCAGTAGTGTACCCGCAATAAAATGTTTTATCTCGGCACTCTAAAAGATAAACAAAAAAAGGCATTACTAATTCAAGTGGTTTTAGTTATTAAAGAATTGTTTTTTCGCGGATTTATTAATTTTTAAATTAGAGAATTTTCTGAATGTTTTCCTAGTCAAGTATTTTCATTATTATTTTGTCATCGTCCTTACCATTTGGATTGCTGACCACAACTGTTTGTCCGGCGTCAGTAACAAATGTTAAGTAAATTTCTTCATTGTTTTTTGTAATATATACGATTGGTTCTCCTGAATCAGTAAAACAAATTTGGCCCAAAAAATCACCATTGTTTTCATTGCCGTTTCCATTTCCGTTGCCATTATTTCCAGAGTTTCCATTTCCATTGCTAGTTCCATTGCTGTTCCCGTTATTTCCTGAGTTCGCGTTTTCGCTTGAAGAAGTGTTCGTGCTTGTTGTTTCTGTGTCTGTTGAGGGTTTTATCGCAGTGTCTAAGGAATTAGTTAATGTGTTAGTGCTACTCAAACCTGTTCTTGCAAAAACATCGCTTAATTTATCTCCGGAGAAATAATTTGCGCAAACCAAGTTAGAGTAATCCAAATCCGAGTTTGGTGCTAAAGAATTATTTCCGCTGGCGGTAGTTAAACCAAAAAAACCAGTTTCGCTGATTTGTTTAAAATAATCACTTTGCGAAAAAACAGTTAGCGCGATTAGCAATATTACTAAAACAAAAATCCAGAAAAGTTTCTTTCTTCGTTTCTTTTCTTTTGCAGGGATCAATTTTTCTTTTGTTGGAATTAGTTTTTCTTTCGCGGAAACAATTTTGCCCAAGTACACTCACTAAGATATGCACGACTATTATCTATATTAACTTAATTTTTTGGTTTTTAGTGCTTTTTTTGGTTTTGGCGGATAGAGTTAAAAACTTGAACGAACTTTTCTTGTTAATGGATTGGATTTTTTTCGCTTTCCTTGCACCCTTGCTTTGGGTTGTATCAAATTATATTGATAAGTTAATGATTAGCAAGTATTTTGAAAACAAGTTAGGAGCGTTAATGGTTTTTTCAAGTGTTGTTGCTTTAGTTATTGTTCCTTTTGTTTACTTTTTCCAGCCACATGTTTTAAACATTGATTTAGTGACAATGGTTATTGTTATACTTAACAGTTTTTTATTATTGATTTATTTGTTCCCTTATTTTTGGTCGTTAAGGGATGAAGACACTTCAAATGTTACTCCTTTGTTTCAAACAATTCCTTTCTTTGTAATGGTTTTGTCTTTTGTTTTTTTAAAAGAAACCCTTTCCGTGTTTCAAGTTCTCGCTGTTTTTTTTGTAGCGATGGGAGCTTTTTTGATTAGTTTGAGGACTAGCGGAAAAAAGTTGTTGTTTAAGAAAAGAGTTTTAGTGTTAATGCTTTGCGCTTCTTTTTTGGTTGCATTGAATAGTGTTATCTTCAAGTTTTTTGCTTTAGAGCTTGACTTTTGGACAGTTATTTTTTGGCAATACATTGGGGCTGTTATTTTTGGTTTAATTTTATTGGTTTTTGTGAAAGATTATCGGAAACAGTTCTTTAGCGTTTTCAGAAAACAACAAGGTTACTTAATCGGAGTGAATTTAGTAAATGAGTTGCTTAATTTTGGGGCATGGATGGCTTTTAGTTTTGCGACTTTACTTGCGCCTGTAGCAATTATTTGGATGGTTAATGGGATACAACCTTTTTTGGTTATCTTGTTTGGATTTTTCTTGACAAAGTTTTTTCCGAAAATCCAAAAAGAAGACATTGGCGGGAAAAGCATTGTGAGAAAAGTTATCGCAGTGCTAATGATGTTAATTGGGCTTGCGATGCTACAGTTGTAAAATAGGAAAATCACGGAAAAATAGCTTGTTTTTAACTTTGTGTTACTACTTTTTCGTTTCTTCTTTTTTATTAAAAGCTAGTGATTTTACTTTTTTCTCCATTTCGGAGTCAAGTGTTCCATAAAATGTTTTTTGTTTTTCTTTTGGTTTTTTTATTGTGTCCATTTGTTGTTCGAGTACTTTTATTCTGAATTCAACTTTTTCAACATCGATTTCTTTTTCAGGGGTGGTCTGTTTTATTTTGTGTTCAGCTATTTGCGTAACAGCTTTTTCTAAATTAACTATTCTTTCATTGAGTAAACCTAATCTGTGGTTTAATGAAAGAACTTTGCCGTCAATTAAAGAAGTTTTTTCGTGCACTTCTGCTAAAGCATTTTCATTAACTACTTCGGGTTCGTAAGTTTCTGGCGACCCAATGTTAGTGAATCCTTTTTCTTTTCTGCGTTTTGGTCTTGCGATAGAAACAAACAAATTAGCTAGAACTAAAGCTACAACCAGTACGATTAAGAAAGTAATAATCATTTTTCTCACCAGAATACTAATATCTAGAGGGTTTGCAAAGGTTTTTTAATGTTCGATTTTGGAAAGAAAACGAGGCTTTGCAGTAAAGTACTATCCAAAAAGGCTTTTGAAGTTCTTTTCCTGGATTTTCTCTACTTGGTCTAAAGAATTGTTTTGCAGTTCTGCTGTTTTTGACGCTATTTCTGCTATTTTGTCGGAAAAGATGCTTTCGTTGTTGAATTTTATTGGGCTGTCTGTTTCAAACAGTAGATTTTCTAGGGGGAAGGAAGCGATGTTTTTTTGGATTTGCTCGTTTTGCAAAATGACTGGGCCAACTGAAGCGAAATAACCAAGAGAAGCGGCTTTTTTCATTAATTTCAAAGAATCAACAAATGAGTGTAACAAAACTTTTTTGGCGTTTTCTTTTTCTAATAATTCAAGGACTTGGCGTTGTGCAAACCTTGAGTGAATAATTACTGTTTTGTTGTATTTGTTTGCTAATGAGAGGAATTCAAGGAACCAATATTCTTGTTTTTCTTGTTCTTCTTTTTTTGTGCATCGTTTAAAGTCCATTCCAATTTCTCCAATCGCACTTGCTTTGCTAATGTGTTTCTCAAAAAAAGAAAAAGCTTTATCTAGTTCTTTTTCATTCAGTTCAACAATATCTAATGGATACAACCCGATTCCCGCAAGAACTGAAGGGTATTTTTTTGCAAGAGCAAGGTTTTTTTTGTTTGAAGCGAAAGAGGTTGAGCAGGAAACTATTTTTGAAACCTTTTTTGCTTGCGCATCACTAAGGGTTTTTTTTAGCTCTTTAGTATTTAGCAGGTCTAGGTGGGCGTGTGCGTCGTAGAACATTATTGACGAATTAATAGAAATCAATTTAAAGAGGAGTTAGGTATATTCTTGTATGGTTTTTAATAACAAGAATTTTAACAATAAAAGCGGTTCGGGTCTTACATTTTTCTTAATAGCCCTAGTTGCTCTTTTTGTGATTTATGTTTTTTTGCAGGCAAATCCTGTTGCTTTGGACAATGAAAGTTCTTCTCCTGGATTATTTTCTTTACCGGATTTTTCAAATTTGTCGGCAGATTCATTGAGTTACAAAACTGATGCGTCAGCAAGTCAAGTGGAATCATTTTTTTGTCCTGAAGAAGCATGCGCAAGTCAATTGATTAAGAAAATTGACTCTGCGGAGAAATCAATTTATGTGGCAATTTTTTCTTTCACTAATGATGACATTGCTTCTGCTTTGATAAGAGCAAAAGAGCGCGGGGTTGAAGTAAAAGTTGTTTTTGATTATGATCAAAGCAAAAGTGATTATAGTGATGATGAGAAATTAGCTGATGCTGGTATTGAAGTAAGAAGACGTGACGGCTCAGGGTATATGCATAACAAGTTTTGTGTAATTGATGAAGCGATTGTTTCTACTGGTTCATTTAATTATTCGGAGAATGCTGATAACAAAAATGATGAAAACTTATTATTTATTTTCAGCAAGGATTTAGCTGTTCGCTTCCTTGATGAGTTCAATGAGTTATGGGAACAATCTTTGAAGTGAAAGATTTGTTTTTAGGTAAGTAGCGAAGCAAACATTTTTTCTTTTGAGTGAGTGTTATGCAAAAAAAGGTTTCAAAAGAAGTTTATGTTCCTAGTGATGATTCTTTTCTTTTAGAAAAAGAAATTTTGAAAAAAGATTTGCGCAAAAAAACGTGCCTTGATTTGGGTACAGGTTCGGGCATACAAGCAATAGCGATGTTAAAAGCAGGGGCAAAAATTGTTGTGTGCGCTGATATAAATAAAGAAGCGTTAAAAAATGCAAAAGAAAATATTGTAAAATATTTACTCCAAAAAGGAACTCAAAATATTGGACAAATATTTTTTATTCGCACTGATTTATTTAAGAATTTAAAAGATTGGAAATTTGATTTTATTGCTTTCAATGCGCCTTATGTTCCTTCCGAAAAGATAAAGTGGGTTGATCTTGATGGTGGGAAAAAAGGTAGAGAAATAACCGATAAATTCATAACTCAATTTCCTGGACAACTTTTGTTTCGCGGTGAGGTTTTGTTATTAATTTCTTCCCTTAACGCTCCGCAAGAAATAATTTCCATTTTGAAGAAAAAAGATTTTTTAGCAAAAGTTGTTGCAAAGAAAAAATTATTTTTTGAAGAGTTAATGGTTTTGAAAATAAAAAAAGACCTCAATTAAAATGCAGAAAATTGCCCTTCATTTTGATGATTGTTTTGATTTTTTTGCTGCAAGAGCTGTTCTTAACATTTTAAGCATGTATTCTCGGTGGTGCCGTGTTATTGTTTCGCGAGAATCACCTTTTCCATAATTTCTAATAGACAGATTGTGGGCCTTGATTGCAAGTTTTGTGTCTCTTCTTATCTCATCAAGCGTTTCTGGGTGACTAGTTCGGGTTGATTGTCTTTTTGCAGAAGGCCTCGCGCTTGGTATGACCAAAAATCCTTTTGGTTTCACGGGTGGTTTGGTTGGTTTTTTTCTTCTTGCAGGGTACATATAGTAGATTCTTTTCTTTAAGGTATTTTAATGTTTCTGATATACTTATTTTATGGTTTCAAATGTTTCCGTGGAATATTCCCATGCTCAGCAAAAGTATGAATTAGCAAAAACTCCTGAAGAAAAATTAGCTGCATTGCTCGAAATGAAATCACAAGCTCCAACACATAAGGGTGCTGAAAATCTTCGCTCTGAATTGAGCAGAAAAATTGCTGAACTAAAATCAAGTATTGAGCGCCAAAAAAGTTCTGCAACAAAAAAAGGAGCTTCTTCTTCATCACTTTATGTAAAAAAAGAAGGAATTGGTCAAGTAGTTCTTGCCGGCCCTCCAAATAGTGGAAAATCTTGGTTATTAAATAAATTAGTGGGTCGTGATATTGCGGAAGTAACTCCCTATCCTTTCGCAACAATCATTCCAGTTCCTGCGATGATGAATTATGATGGCGCACTAATTCAATTAGTTGAATTGCCCGCAATTATTGAAGGGTCAAGTGATGGAAAAGCTCAAGGAAAAGAAATTATGGGGATGGTTAGAAATTCTGATGCAATAATTATTGTTGCCCAATCAATGAGTGACGCGAAAGTAATTATTTCTGAATTTGAAAAATCATATATTTATATTAACAAATCAAAGCCTCCAATTTCAATAAAAGTTTCTTCTTTTCCAGGGGTGCAGATTTCAGGAAAAGAATTTCTAAAATTTGATGTTGAACAATTAGAGCAATATTTGAAAAATACAGGGTACTCAAATTCAAGTGTAATTATTTCTGGAACAATAAATAATATTTCTGAAGTAACAGAAGCTCTTAACGAAAAAATTGTTTACAAAAAAGCAATTGCTTTCAATCCTTATGAATACTCTGAACACAAAGCTGTTGATTGGAAGTGCAAGATATTTTTGCTTTTAGAAAAAATATTGGTTTACACAAAAAAGCACGGACAAAACATTGAAGAAAAAGAGCCTATTGCTTTGCGCGAGGGGGAAACAGTTCTTGACTTGGCAAAAGCCCTTCACAAAGATTTTGCACAAAATTTAAAGTTTGCGCGTGTTTGGGGTTCAACAAAATTCCCAGGCCAGCGCGTAGGACCGGAATATGAATTAAAAAATAAAGATATTGTTGAGATTAGTATTTGAAAATTAATTGATTATAACTTTTTTAATAATTTAATAAGTTTTTTAAATAATTTAATAGTTTTTTAAATAATTTAATAATTTTTTTAATAAGTTATTTGTCGCTTCCAGTGCCTTTAACATCATTTTGTTTTTTTGTTTGAGAAATATAAATTATTACAGCCGATACCAATACAACTACTCCTATGATTGCAAGAGTTGTTTTATCCGTTTTTTCAAAAGAATAAGTAAATGATTTTTGGAAATAGTGTGGGCCTAGTTCGTCAAAATACCCATATCCTAAAGTTACTGTTTGTTCCCCATCAACCTCTATTGGAGCCAGCACTTCAAATTTTGCATTTGCGACATTGCCATCAGAAAGAGTTTGTTCAACAAAAGGATCAGTTAGTATATCAAATCCGGCGGGGGCTAATAGTTCGGCCGCTATTGCTCTTATTTCTTTTCCTGAACTATTTTTCATGCTCATTTCAACAAATATTTTTTGCCCTGCCTCATCTTTCTTCTTTTCGCTTGTTGTTGTTACAATAACTTTGTTTTCTTTTGTTTGTGTGATGGTTCCTGAAACAAAAGGAAGTCCTTTATCTGACTCATCTTGTTGTTCGCCGTAGTAAACAAATATGGGGGTAGGGTCCGAAGAGTATTTTGTTACTTTAAATTTTACTTTTATTTCAACTGTTTGCATTGCCCCTAAATTTTCAACCATTTTCAAAATAGAAGGGGTTTCTTCTTCATCCATGAAGACAACATCTTTTGTCCCTTCGATTCTTAAATAAACAATTGGAACTGGCACGTTTCGATCATTAAACACTCTTGTTGTAAGAAATGCGACCTCATCAGGGTAAACATTTTTTTTATCAATTGCCGCGCTCACAAATAATTCAGCGTTGACAAACCCGAAAAGCATTGTTCCGATAAAAAGTAATAACACAATTTTACTGAACTGGTTCTTCATATTGTTCTTCTCCTTCTTCTTTTTTTCTGTTTACAACAAATTTTTCATAAATAAATAAAATAATAACAGCACCCATAAGTAATCCTATTACTTGTATTAATAAGTCTTGTCCTGCAGAGTCATCAGTTACTTTTACTCCCTTTTCAAGAACAGCTATTGCGTAGTTCTCTGCTTTTTTTGCGAACTCTTGCGCTTTTTCATATTCTTGATTATTGTATCTTGTTTTTGTTTGGGCCCAATTTATTTTCAATGCTTCAACGCTTTCTTGGTCTTCCCAATAATCAACATTGTCAGAAGAAATAATTGCTTCTGATGCTTCTGATAGTGAGTAAAAACTTTTGTTCGCTTTAGTGATTTTTGAATTAGCTCCGTAAATCATTTGCCAAGTTGTGTTTCGAACTTTTCTTGTAGCTAAGTTAAGCACTAATCCTTCAATGTTTTTGCTTGAACTAAAAACAGAATCAATTGCTGTCTTTATTTGATTAGTTTGGCTGAAAAAACTAGGTAACTTTCCTGTTGTTGTTGGTAATTTTAAATAATTAATCAATCCGTCTTTATCTGTTTGTGTTAATTCATCAGTTTGTAAAATTGCAATTCCTTGTTTTAGTTCATTAAGATTTGTTTCTATTGTTGTGTAATCTTCTTTGTAATTATCAATTAGTGAAAAGTAATCATCAAAACTTTTTTTGTATTTTGCTGTTTGGTTTGTGTCAGGGGCTGCTAAATATTTTTCTTCCACCAAGCGTGCTTTATCAGTTTCTTCAGCTATTTTTGTGCTTTGTAAAGCAAGCGAACTAATTAGTGATTCTGTTTGGTCAGCCAAATTTTTTAGTTTTGTTGCTTCGCTTGTTCCGATTTCATCCATTCTTGTTTGGACCAAAATAACTTTTGGGGACATATTTTTTAAGTCGGAAGCAAGTCCGTCAAAAGTTCCTCTCGTTGTGTAAGAAAAGGGCCAGCTTAAACCGTAAGAACTATTTTTTAGTAAAGTAATTTTTGTTACAACAATTTCTGTTTCTATTAAATTTCTTATAGTGAGTTCTCCATCAGCAATACTTCCTGAAGAATTACTTACAGGAATGTAAACATTAGGGGTGTCATCTTTTAGCGCTGCTACAATCCAATAATCTTCTTTTGAACTTGTTATCATTACTCTTGGCGCAAGGATAGCTCCGCTTTCCCCGTCAAGTAAATAATTATTTGTATTTGAAACAAAAGTAATTGCTTCGTCAGGAGATAAAGAAAAAACAGTTACGGAAAGTAATAGGATAAATAATAACGAAATTACTTTGTTTTGCATGCAATAAGAAAGAAAAAAGGAGTATTAAAGGCTTTTTCTTTTGGGGTTTTTCAACTTTTTTACCTCAAGTGGGGTTTTGCTCTTTGCTGTTGTCTTAATAGTTTTGCTCGATCAAGTTCGGCTTTGCTTATTCTCCGCTGATTGTCTCTGCGTTTTAACCAAATTTTGTCTTGGACAGTTCTTAGCCCAAGCACACGCGCAATATCTCTTGCGGCTTCTTTTCTTTCTCCAGTTTTTCTACCAAACTCATTGAATTCTCTTCCCTGTTTGTCCGAAGTAAAATTTCTAAACGCCGTCGCTTGGTTAAAGGTTGTTTTCGCGAGGAATCTTTTTGGTATTAAATAGTTCAGTGCGCGTTCTAGAGCGAATCCTTTAATTAGTTCCACCCATTTTGGTTTTCCTCCAAAAAGAGGTTCAAGTGCTTCTAATCTTATTGCTCTTGTTCCTGCCAGGTTTTCTTCAAGAGCGTGATGACATTCAACGCATGTAGCGATTGCCATATTTTTTTTGCTTAAGTTTAGCTCATTTACTAGTGAGTTAATATCTTCCGTCATTAGTCCTTCAGTATCTGCATCAATGGTGACTAGTGTGTTTGATTTGTGTGCCCGTGCACGGAAAGCTCCTACAATGAATGCTTCTCCTTTTCCGCGGTTTTGTTTTGTTGAGGGGTCTGACCAAACCATTTCAATTAGTGGTTTTTGAAATTGTTTGTTAAACTCATCAATAATTCTTTTTGTTCTATCTGTGCTTCCGTCATTTACTATAACAACATGGTGATTTGCGGGATCAATTAGTTTCCATTGGGCTAGCGGGCGAAGAACTTCACGAATGTTTAGTTCTTCATTGAACGTAGGAACAATTACAGTGGTTTTATCTTTCATTATAAAATAGTGCTGTGGTTAAATAAAAAGATATGCAAAAAATGCATTGGGGTTGCAGGGAGTCGAACCCTGGTCTTCCGGTCTGGAGCCGGGTGCATAACCGTTTTGCTACAACCCCATTTAAGCTTTGCTTAAGGATTACTTTGTTTTAAGTAATATAGTAATTGGTTTTCGGGAAGCTTTAAATGTTTATGTTGGAGCTAAAATCAGTTCGGTTTGGTGGTCTTATTTTATGTATTTGTACTGTCCTTTCTTTTTCTCCATGATTTCGCCGTCATCTTTTAGGAATTCACAAATTATTTTTGTTAAGGTTTTTGAAGCGTTAATGTTTTTTGCTAGGTCTTCAACTAGTTGTTCTTGTTTTTCATCAAGAACGAGAACAGCTTTTTTCATATAGTGTTCTAACAATCTTTGTTCAACTAAGTAATAATATCCATCAAAGCTTTTTATTCCGCGTAATAGTCCTTCTTTTATGCTGCGTTCGTGTTTTGCGGATAGTTCTCTTGCAAGTTCAGCGTTGTGCGCGATAATAAATCCGTCTTTTTCTAGTGAATAATCATGAATTGGTTTTTCTGGCGCGTTAAATTCTTCAGATTCTTTTTTCTCTAAAACTTTTTCTCCTTCCTCTTCTTCATTCACTCTATAAACTCCTTTCTTGTAAGTTTCATTTAATTTGAAAACAAAAACTTTTCCAGAAATAACTAATTCAAGTAGTGCTTTTCTTTGCATATCATTTAGAGTTGCCTCAAATTTTCCTTCAACCAAATCACTCAATCTTCCTTTTTTTATTAAACCAATTACTTGCTCTTTTTCTTCACTAAGTTCAGGGACCTTTACGCACACCTGTTTTCCCTCATTTTTTTCAAGCATTTTTGTATCAATTAGCAAGAATACCCCTTCTTGATTTGGTATCAGGACAAGTTCGGGATTCTTTTTGAGAAGCTCAATTTCTTCTTTTGAAAGCACTAAATTGTTTCCTTCAAGTTTAGCCATTAGTAATCAACAAAGTACTAATGAATTGTTATTAAAATGGTTGTGATGGGTTCGTGAAATGACGAAAAAGATTGTTATAGTTAAGCGCCTGTTATTTCTTTAATTCTTTCAGTAACATCAAATTTGTATCCTCTGTAACGAAGAATTGCCCGTCCTTTTTTTGTAAATCCAATTTTTAATGGTTCAGTAAAATCAACGCCTTTTGTTTTTTTGCCTTTTCTAATAAGTGAGTCAAATCTTGCGCCTGCTAGTCTTTCGAGAATAGCTTCAACCGTCCATCTGTTTATATAGTTTTGTACATTACTAGCTTGGCTGTTTTTTATTGACTCGACCTCTTTTCTAATTATGTCGTCAGCAACTTGTGCTGGTGGAAGCATTATTCTTGGGGATACTTTTCCATCAAGCCATCTTCTTAAGTAAGCATCATCTGCTCCGTCCTTTCCATATCTTGTCTCAAGCCTTTTCACTTCTGCAATTGCAGCACCCATGTCTTTTATATAATAATATCCGAGGTAGGGCTTGAGTTTTACTGGTCCTGTTGTCTTTCCCCCTGTGAGTCTGTGCCCTAAACGAGCGGCTCTAGCTGACCAGTTAGTTCTTGTTGTTGCGGCGTCAGTACTTGCAAACTCTGTTCGTCCTCTATTAAACACTCCTTTCCAAAATGCCCTGCGTAGTCCTTTCCATTGTAATCCTGTTCTTTTTCCTACGCGACTGGCTTTTTGCTTTTCGGTAGAAACTTTTTCCCCGTGTCTCCTAAAAACCAAACTAGCTCTTCTTCCAATCATAAAACTCAGTAACAATCTAACCTTCACTGATATATAATAACCTTTCTTTTCACCTAGGCAGTTATTTTTTTTACTTCTTAGCTTTTTTTGATTATGACTTATTTGACTTTATCCTCAATTTTGGTACAGGGGAATGTTTATATACATCTTTTGGTGATTATTTTATCGTTGGGTGAACTTGTTGGATAAACGTTGGCGTAATCTAGTTGTTATTATTGTTGTTGTCCTTGTTTTGATTGGATTGTATTTTTTGAGTCCTGTTTTTTTTGACATTTTGTCTTCTTTTGGAACAGGGGAGCAGTCAGGCGCACCAGTCACTTTGCTGACAACGAATATAGTTTTGATGGTTTCTTCGGCAGAGTCTGCCGGTATTGATGGCAAAAGTTTTGTTCTTTTACCTTCAGCAACTTCTGAGTCCCTAACTGTTGCGCAAGAAAACATTTCTAGTTTGGAAAATCTCGACGGAAATGAAACTGCGTTCAAAGAAGTTTTGCTTAGCAGAATTACTTTTTATAAAAATTATTTAGAGTTCAATCACCTTGTGGATAGTATTGGTCCGACGATTGATTATGATGTTAATAACTTCAATGCTGATTGTGTTCTTGTTGGAATTTATTCTGATTTAGTCTTAAATTCTGAATTAGCGAAAAGATCTATGGACGATGCTTATACAATAGAAATTGGTTCAAGTAATGTGTTTGAGAACTTTTTTGCTGATTTTGTATTAAATCCATTAAATTATAAAGAAATTGAAACCTATTTGGATTGGGTTTCAATGAATTCTTCCGAGGCGATTAGTTTATGCAGTTAACAAAAGGAATTTTTTTGCTAATTTCATTTGCTGTTTTATTTTTTTCACTTTTTTCTCCGGTTTTAGCGGGAGCTCCTCCGCTAAGCGCGGAGTTGGTTGGAAGAAACATTTCCTATATTGAAGTAAGAAACGTTTTGGATAATGTTGATTACGCAAAAAATAAGGACGGGAGTTACTCATTCGGGTATGATATAAAATGTACTCCTTCTGCTCAAAGGATACAGTTCATGCCAATTTATGACAACGACCCTGCTACAGGTTGGATTGATTTACTTGATGTTGCAAAAATAAAAATGGCGTTAGGGTTTGGGGTAAGGGAATATAAAAATAAAAGCCAACTTGCTGATAAAACTTTGCCTGCTAATTTTGTTGCCGTGAAAACGTCTAAGTTGTTGAATGTTAAAGACAATGACATGACTTATTTTGGTTATTATCGTGAACCTAATGAAAAATCCTCTGGTGTTTTACAGGATAAGAGACTAAATTTTGGAATATATTATGAAGGATTTTTCACAACATTTTATCGCGTTGGTCTTGGCGGGATAGAAGAACTATATTTTCAATATGTGAAGACCGTGGATTTTTCTGATGCGGAAACAATTGATACTATGCTTTCTAGTGTTATTAGAGAAAAAACTTTGAGGGATAATATAATGGGAGCATATAAAACATTTAAATCTGCTCAAAGCGGCAGTACTGCTCTCGCTGCGCCAATATTTAATATCGCCGACAATGTAATTTTACTTAATGCTTATTTAGTTGAAACTTTGACAAGCCCTTTCATTAATGCAAACAAGGACAGTTTATACGCGGATGTTAAAGCTCGCTCTCCTTATTTGAGCTATGAGGATACTTTTTCTTGTAGGGAGTTTTACACAAGCATTTTGACAGATTTGCAAACTTATAACAAGAACCTTTATAAGAAGTCAACTGAGGCTGGTGCTCCTGTTCAAGCGAGGATTGTTTATAATACTGGGGCGAAATCAAAATGGCTTGATACTGAAACTATGTCTGATTATGTGTATGATCCAAGCCTAGATTCTTATGTTAACATAAACACTAGCCGTACTTCGAATGAGTTATTAGCGGCACTTTACCCAATAACAAAGCTTGAGTTTAAGGGTCTTTCTGGGAATAATTATTATTTTGTTTTAGATGAAAAGACTGGTGTTTGGGGTACTCGTTTAGGGTCTAATATAAAAGAATTTTTTATCTCGCTTTTTGTAGAGAATGAAGGGCAAATTGACAATCTGATTTCAAATAAATCTTATCCTGAAGGGGTACAAAATGCCTTGGGGTTAGTAGATTATATGAACTCAGACGTTGTTTTAGTTGCTTCTCCTTCTGGCGAAAGTATTAACACTGGAAATTCAAATTGTTTTGGATTTGATCCTGCGAACAAAAAAATCACAAAATTTATAACTAATGAGCAGGAGGGGGAAAATGCAATTACAAGAATTGCTTTTTCTAGTGGAAATTCTTTTGAGTACAAGTGTAGAAAGTTTAATTATAAAGAAAGTTCTGCTCAATATTCAAGAAAAATTGAACCAAGATTGATTACAATTGTCTTTGAACGAGATTTTGGCACATCTTTACAAAACATTGGTGTAAAATATAGTGCTGGTTTGACTTCTGGGATTATGGATTTAATTTCAATGAAATATGATGACCCTGCTAATGACACTGTTGTTTACACGATTACCCAACGAAATTGTGCCACTCCTTTGGTTAAAAATGTAATTAATGTAACAAAAGAAAATTATACTTTATTGAAGATAGATATTAAAGGTTGTTTGCTTGAGTCTTCTTCAAATCCTAAATTTTCTTCTAAGCAGTTGGACATAACAAAAGATATTGAAGCTTTCCTTTCTACAAAATATAAATTAAAAGGTTCAGACAAAGAAATTCCATTAAGTGAGTTAATCATAGGGAGCAATGATCCTGCAGTTCTTGCCCAGAAACTCTATAGGGGTATGAGCTTGGTTGTTACCGATAATCGAACAATAGCTGAAGGTGGTTCTGGGGGTCTTGATGCGGTAGTTCCGAAAGAAAAGTTAACCCCTCCAACAAATGTAAGTGGTGATGATGGAAAAAACAAGTGGGTTGTTGGAATTAATGATTCGAAAATTGCTTCTTTGCCTTTCGACACTGACCCAAAGATTGATTATCAATTAATGCTTGATATGAGTAAGATTATTGATTCTGCAGCTTTGAGAAAAGCTTATGGTGAGGATTTTTCGAAAAGATTTAGCGAATTAGTTATTGAAGTTGGAAAGGATTCTTCGGATTTCCTAAAATTAACAAGAAGCAAGGTTGAATTGCTAAATGATAAACTGATTGCATTTTGGAGAAAAGTGGAAGCAAGATTAACTGAGTATATCGAAAGCAAGAAAGATAAGTGCTACACTGGCGAGTTAAAGATACGTCCTGAAAATGTTGAGGCTATAATGAAATATTATGGGGATCTTGAAACTTATGTGAAAAAGCTTACTGTTATTAATTCCAAGACTAAGGTGATTGTTTGTGCAGGGGACGTTAAGGGTATTAACAAAATAACTGTTGAATTCGAAAAAATTATTGTGTTCCCTGGATTAGAACAATGTTCAAAATCAGAAGTTAATTATGAAATTGTTTTATCTGATGGGGGTAAAACATATAAGGGTTCAATTATTATTCCTGAAGGGACAGATGATTTATTTATTGACAATTCTGGGACTAGTGCTATTCCTATAGTGGCGGTTCCTCTTCCTATCAGAAATAATGTGTAATAAAGAACAAGGTTTATTATATTTGATTGAATAGATATAATGTGTGGTGTTTATGAATTCAAAAGTAGTTTTATTGTGTTTGCTTTTGCTAATTGTGTCTTTTGTTTTTGCTGGAAGGATTGTCCAGGTTGTTTTGCCTCTGCCTGAACCGCAGCAAGCTGATATTATTGAACAGCCAATACAATCAGATAATTCTGTTAGTTATTGGTTAAAAACGCTTAATATGATTATTCTTTCTGCTAAACCCACTAAACCATGTCCTTCTGGTATGACTGCTGCTGGAAATGCCTGTCATGCTCCTGTCGATACTGCTGAGGGAGGCGATGGAAAAATGCCTTTTATTGTGAATCCTGATTTATCGAATTTGCCTGTTCGTAGTTTTATTATTTCTGGAATTTCTGATAAGCTTATTATCAAAAAATTTGATCTTGATTCTGTTTCGGGGCACAGTCTTTCATTAGAACCTTTATTTGGTAGGAATTGGGCGTATGATGCTGTTGCAATTAATCTTTACTTTGATGGGAAAAAAGCTGATTGCAAAAACGATAATGATTTGGGTTGTCAAAACGCTGATGGTTCAAGTTTTACTGGGATTTGCTTTAAAAAACCAGCAAGTATTATTTCTAAGGCTGGTGAATGGTTAAGTGGTATTTTCACAAATAATAAAAAAGAACACGTTTGTGCCGAAACTGTGTTAAGTGCTACAAAAACATCTATATTACTTAAGTCCTTTGAAAAGGATGAAAGCAGTTTTTCAATTCTTATAAAAAGCCCATTTGTTCCGGAAAACAAAGATGGTGCAACTTATAACTTAGAAAGTCATACTTGGTCCTTACCAAAAAAGAGTTAAATCAAAAACCCCTCTTTTCCCACTCTCTCCAGTGAATTCGTTAAGTTTATATACTTCCTCCTTAGAGTGTATAATATAGGCATCACTTACTAATTGAACAAAGTTAATTGTGTTTAGTGAATGGTGGTGTTTTTTAGAAAAGGTCAGGTTTTTCCTAAAGAAGAGCTTGGTTTTTTGAGTTTTTGGGGTTGGGTGTGGTGTTTAATAGCAAACTTAATGTAGCCATATTTTTGCTGGCTTTACTTGTTTTATCAAGCGTAAGTTTCGCGTTTTCTCTAACATCTCCTGATTCAATTGAAGTACAAGGAAAAGAGACTTATTTTTTAGTGAAAGTGTTTAATGAATCAAAAGATGATCAATTATTGAAAGTAAATTTTTATTCAACAACACAATCAAGTGTTAGCGCGCCAAAAAGTGTTGCTTCGAATGCTTATGCCGATGTAAAAATAACTGTTTTCAACAACAATCAACCAAATTACAACGAAATTGATTCAAAGTTAGAAATTTATTTGGGAAAAGATCTCGAAGAGAAAAATATTACTTTAAAGATGATTTCTTCAGGAGAAAATAATTCAGCAAACTTTTTTGTTGGATTATTTAGTTTAGGCTCATTTTTTACAGAATCAACAAGTTTTACAATTACTGAATGGATTGTTTTTTGGGTGCTAGTAATAGTTGCCGCAATTTTAATTATTGCATTTATTTCAAGAGTTACTAAAAGATCAAAAAAAGAAAAAGAGGATTGGGAAGATTAATAAGTTAGGTGTTTTTATGGAAAAAAAAGGTTTTGCAAAGTTGAATCACTTCTACTTATTTGTAGGAATGCTTGTGGTTATTTTAGCAATGACAGTTTTTGCTAACGCGACAACAGTTAATTTGAATTGTACAAGCCCTTTTAATTGTCAGATAAAAGATTATTGTCAAGGAGTCTCAGGAGCTGTTCCTGGATTAATTGTTTATAATGGAACGTGTGGTTCAGGAACATCACGGCCATGCACTTATAATTTTTCTTCAACAACAACAGGAGAACATTCTTGTTCGGTAACAGTAAAAGTAACAGCAATGCATTCACAAAATCAGTCAAATGAAGTTACTACTATTTATATTAACGGAACAAATGTGGGAACAACAGTTGACAGATATTGTAACGGGGGCCCTTCAGAAAATTGTACTTTTTGTGGAACGGATACACAAACTTTGTCTGCAAAAACAGTAACTTTGAGTCAAAGTAATTCAATAAAATTAGTTGGAAAAGATAGTCACGCAATTGTAGCAGTGATAGTTAATTGCGCAAAACAATATGACCCTTGCGAAAACAATTTGCCTCCAACAATAAATACAATTTCTAACAAAATAGTTCCTTATGGTTCTTCTTTCCAAGTAAATTTGTGGGATTATGTAAAAGACCCTAACGGGTATTTGGCTGATGTAAATTTATACGTTGCGCAAATCGGAAATAGTGTTTCTTGCGCACTTGATGGGCATTACCTTAATTGCACTTCAGGAAATACTTTGGGTGATACAACAATATCAATTACAGCAAAAGATAAGTGTGACTCAAATACAACAAAATCATTCAAAGCAACAGTAACAAATTTGCCTCCAACTTTGCACATTCCTGATCAGAAAAAATCTTGTAAAAATGATTTCAACAAAATAGTTAATTTGAGAAGCTACTCGTGGGACGAGCAGGTAAATGATTTAAATTATGTAATGATAGCGCAATCAAATAGTAATTTTTTGACTTGCTCTATTGATAGTAATTATTACGTTTCATGCACTCTAAATTATTGCGCGGAAGATTACTCTGACATTACAATAAGGACAACAGATATTTTCGGAGAACATTATGATGATGTTTTTAGAATAAGCCTTGCAAATACAAATCCTAAATGGATACAAAACCCTCCCTCATCATGCATTAATGTGCCAAAAAACAAGTTCATTGACTTTTTGAATTATGCAAATGATTTTGAGGACGGAAATAATCTTTCTTTCTCATTAGTTTCACAATCAAATACAACTGATATTAAGTGTGTAATTGAAGAGAACAGATACCTTTCATGCGGAAGTTTGTCAAACAAACAAGTAACAAATAATATTGTTGTTCGTGTTCACGACACAAATAATGGTTTTGCTGATGCGAGTTTTTTTATTAAAACAAATTGCTTAGATAAGAATATAATTATTGAATCAGACACTAAAGGAATTTGCCTTGAGAAATGCACTTCTTACACAACACAAATAAAAGTGTCAAACTTTTCAGGATCAAGAAAGTGCTTTAATTTTTATGAAGAGCACTACCCTTACGCATTTAATGTTTCTTTAGAAAATGAATCTTTTTGCGTAAGTGATAGAGAAAGCACTTTTTTCACTTTGAGCGCAAATACTTGCTCTTCTGATTCAAGCAACTACACAGTAAGTGTTATTGATGAAGACAATAATGTAAATTTGTCTTTTGATTATGAAATAGGAACATGTAATTCTTTTGATGGTTTTAGAATAACTGAATTTGATGGAAAAATTTGTCAAGGGGAAGAAAAGAACTTAGCTGTTAAGGTTAGGAATACTTCTGACGCTGATAAAACAATTTATTTGATGGCAGAAAATTCTTTTGTTTTGCCTTATTTTGATCGCGATAAAATATTTTTGAACGCGAACGAGGAAAAAGAAATTAGGGTAAATATTAACGCAAGAAATCTTGCTTTAGGAAAATACAAGATTTTCTTAGGGGGAGACGCTCCTAATTATCACATAGAAAAATTGCTTAATGTTGAGGTAGTTGATTGTTCTGGTCTTAGAAGAAATTTCATAATTTTCTCTAATGATATTTGTTATGATGTTTCTCGTGGACAATTATTTGAAGGAAGTTTTACTGTTAAAAGATTGAAAGGAGATTCCGGTTGTTGCGAATGTAAAGATGATGATAAAGGATTATCTCTTTCACTTTCAGGATTAAGTTACCAATTATCTACTGAAAGTTTGTGGATGACTTGTCTTGAAGAAAAGAAAGTTGACTTTATGGTTAAGGTTCCGCAAGATGCTGCTGCAGGAATAATGTTCTTTAATATTAACGGGCGAGAACTTTCTGACGGACTATTTGATGATGTTTTTGAGCCAATTGAATCAGCACAAGTTTGCCTAAAAGTTGCGGGCGTAAGTAACGCTGGAATTTCTCTAAGGACACAAGCAAAAGATATTGAATGGTGCGATAGTGAGTTGTTTGAACTTGAAATAATTAATTCAGGGGACTTTGATGAGAACTTTTCTCTGTCAACAATATATTACCCTGTAGGGGTAAGCGTTTCTTTCTCTGAGAACCAAGTATTTGTTCCTAAAGGTTCGTCAAAAATAATTTATGTTTCAATTTCAACAAATCCAAATTCAAGAATTGCTGACAATCAGTACATTACAATAAAGCTTTCAGGAAACATTGAAATTACTTCAAAGATTTATTTTAATATAAAAGAAAAGCCTTCATTTACTGATCTTGAAATATTAAGCGCGACAAAGGAAATAACTATGCAAGCAAACACCCAAGCAACTTATAGCTTAATTTTGAGAAATAATTTAGAAAGAGATCTGACAAATGTTAAAGTTTACTTCGAGGATGTTCCTACCGGAGTTAATTTTGAAGAAATTATTGTTCCTTTGCTAAAACAAGGAGAAACAGTTCAATTGTCAGGAAAAGTAGTTGCTTCTGACCTTAACGGGTACTTTGAGCCTGTAATGATTGTTTCTTCAGAGAATGTAATCAACAAAAAGAAATTATTTTTAGTGGTTGAAAAAGACGAGTTTTCAACTAATTATGGGGGGATGTTCGGGTTGTTTTCGTTTAATGACGCAATTTACTCAGGCATTTTAGCCTTATTCTTAATCATTTTGGTGCTAATTCTTGTTTTAGGGTTGGCGTCAGTTGGCAGTTCGTCAGAAAATGAAGCATGGATGGAGGTAGATTATGATGAGTAACACAATTAGTAAAGTTTTCATAACTTTCGCCTTTTTCTTGTTGTTCGCGTTATCAACAGCAAGCGCTTTGACTGTTACTGGTTCTACAGGTTATGACTTGTGCCAGTGTGAAACAGCTAAACAACAGTACACAGTGTGTGCTGATACTACAGGAACATATAATGTTTCTGCGCAAGGAACCGCATCTAAATGGGTTTCTATTGCTCCGCAATCATTAAATCTTTCTGCGGGACAATGTCAAACATTTTATTTGTTCTTAACACCTGAGTGTTATGCTACAGCAAATCAATATCCAGTTGACTTGGTTGTTACGGGTCCTGAAGAGAGAACAATTTCTCTTTCGGTTAACGTAAGACAATGTCACACATTTAATTATTCAATAACACCAGCAGTAAACACTTCAAAACCTTGTGAAGAAAACACTTACAATCTAAGTGTAAAGAACACAGGTAGATTTGTTGATGAATTTGTGTTACTCGAAAATAATTTAGAAGATTCTTGGATAAATTATCCTAGAGAAAAATTTGTTTTAAAAGCAGGGGAAGAACTTAACTCTACATTTAAAGTTAATTCAACTTGTTCTGCAAACGCAGGAAATTATCCATTCAATATGACTTTATCAAATGTTTTGACAAATGCCACAAAAACAATTGATTTGACACAAGTGTTAACAGGATTTGTTCCGGTTGAAACAACTTTCACTGGAAAGTCAATTGAAATAAATTCTTGTTCAGAAGTTGGGAAGGAATACAATTTGTACATAAAGAATGTTTCTTCAGTTGATGATGAATATACATTAACAATTAGCGATCCAAGCATTTTGTCTCTAAGTAAGACAAGGGTTTCACTAAAAGCAGGAGAAGTTGCTGAACTAACAATGACAATTAAAGCTGCACAAGTTCAAACACTTTATCCTCAACTAAAAATAACTTCAAAAGCTTACGCTGCTGATTACAATCAGTCATTTAAGCTTGCAGTAGAAGATTGCCAAAATGTTTATTTGGAAAGAATAACTAATTCAACACAATCATGTTTTGAACCAAGTGATCATTTGTTCAGATTGAGAAACAATGGTTCAGAAACTGTTACAGCAAAAATTTCTGTTTCAGGAGTTGAAGCAGAAGGTGCTGAATATACTGTTGAAGCAGGAAAGTTCAAGGATTTTTATTTGAACTTTAATTCAAAAACAACAGGGATAAAAAAAGTAACAATAACAGCTCAAACACAATATGCTTCAAGCAAATTAGAATTTGATTTTGAAGTAATGAATTGTTATGATCTAAAAGTTGTTGTTCCAAAAGTAAGTGCATGCCCTGAAGCGGTTGTACGCGATAAATTAATTTTCAAAAATGACGGAGTAAGAGATCAAACAGTAAATATTAACCTTGAGCAAGCTCCTTGGGTAACATTTGATTCAGCAAAAGTAATTGTTCCTGCTGGACAAGAAGTGGAAGTATATTTCACAGCAAATGTTCCAAGCGTTGTTGACCAACTATATTTGCTAAAATTAATATCTTACTCTCCAGGACTTGATAATGATATAGTAAAAGCTGTTCTAAGAGAACAAGATATTAGCACTAACATGTACTTTGAGCTGTATGACAAGAATGCTTGTTATTCATACGAAGCAAAGTACACCTCATCTCATTTAGACATTAATTGTTGTCAAGGAAAAGTAGTTGATTTGAACATAACCAACACAGGTTATTTTACTCAGAGAATTGATTTGAGAAAAATAGCTCCTGAATGGGTTGATTTTAGCGACACTAATGTTGTTGTTCCTAAGGGAGAAACAAAAGTAGTGTATGTTTACTTCCACCCTCCTGCAGGAAATAATGGAAAAGTAATATCAACTATTGAGCTAACAAACCAAGTAGCAATGACGAAAACAATTGAATATGATTTGAATGTTTTCGGCGGAAATTGCGGTTTGGCTTACCGAGTTGACTTGAACGTAGAAAACAGTATCGGAAACACAACTGAATTCACTAGAAAAGAAGTTACTGTTGATTTCTTAGTTTCTAATGATTCAAATTATGGTTTCGCTGTGAACAATATTTATGTTCAAGACTATAATTCAATTGTTGAATTTGAAAGAGGAGTGTTCCTACAACCAGGCGAATCAACAACAGCTAAATTAACTGTATTGATTCCTGAAGGGGTTCCTTTGGAAGACAAAACAGTTGATGTAATGGTTGAAACCTCAGTTGGAACTTTCACAAAAAGCCAATTAATAAAGTTTTCTGAAGCTGGAGAAAATATTTTCGCTACAGGATTATTCGGACAATACATAGCGCCAATAGGTGGATTAATGATATTGTTAATAATTTTAGTAGTTGTTCTCGTAATAGCTGCAAAAACAAAGAAATAGTTGCTTAATTAATGGAAGAGGATTTTTTCCTCTTTCATTTTCTTTTTTTTATTCTTTTGGTTATTTACCCAAACACTTTTAGCACTTCTTTTAGCGATCGGATAAAAAGCATTGTTTCTTCTTCAGTATTATAAAAATAAAAACTTGCCCTTGCCAGTCCTTCTTTGTTAAACTTAGAAACTAAAGGCTCTGCACAATGCATTCCACTCCTTATACAAATATTTTCTGTCTCACTCAAAGCCATCGCTATATCATGTGCGCTTACTTTTTCAGAGCCGAAAAGAACTATTCCGCCTTGCTTTTTCGCATTACGCGGACAAAATAATTCAATATTTTTTAATCCTTCCATTTCAGCAAGGCAAAGTTTTGTCAATTCTTGCTCTTGTTTTTCAATATTTTTTAAACCAACCCTCTGCAAATAATCAACTGCCGCACCTAAGCCGTAAGCTCCTGCAATGTGTGGCGTTCCTGCTTCAAATTTGAAAGGCAACTGGTTCCATGAACTTGTGTGCAATTTTACTTCCT
Organism: uncultured archaeon; assembly: GCA_964590155.1. Taxonomy (GTDB): domain Archaea; phylum Iainarchaeota; class Iainarchaeia; order Iainarchaeales; family JAAZKV01; genus JAAZKV01. The sequence goes on along the minus strand of CAZPWC010000015.1, from coordinate 3,279 downwards.
GTATCATGTCTCCCCCAAGCATAAATGGTTCCATTTCTTCAAGTAATTTTTTCTTCCCAATAACTGCTCCAGTTCCTGTAGGGGCGCACATTTTGTGACCTGAAAAAACCAAAAAATCAGCGTTCATTGAACCAAAATTTACTTCGTGGTGTGGAACTAATTGAGCCGCATCAACAACAAAAATAGCTCCTTGTTTGTGAGCGGCTTTTTCAATTTTTCTCAAATCAGGAAGTGAGGCAATAGTATTGCTTGCTCCTGTTACTGAAACAATTTTTGCCCCTTTTACTTTGTCGTCAAAGTCATCCATATCAAGTTCATAATTAGCGTTAATATCAATAAACTCTAATTTTGCCCCGATCTTTTTCTCTAAGTACTGCCAAGGAACTAAGTTACTGTGGTGCTCCATTTGGGTTACCAAAATTTTGTCCCCTTTTTTTATTTTCCCGCTGTTCAGCAAAGAATACATTACTAAGTTAATTCCTTCAGTAGCATTTCTGACAAAAATAACTTCTGCTTTTTTTGATCCTGTAAATTTTGCGACTTTTTCGTGAGCATTTTCGTAAGCAATAGAGGCTGCTTCGCTCAAGAAATGCAATCCGCGGTGGATATTTGCACATTCTTCCTCATAATATTTGCGTTCCGCGTCAAGTACTTGTCTTGGTTTTAGTGAAGTAGCGGCATTATCAAGGTAAGTTAGTTTTTTGCCATTAAATTTTTTTGATAATATTGGAAAATCGTTCCTTATCTCTTCAACATTCATAAATAATGTAACACAGAAACCCCTTTTAAATCTTAACAGCCACAAATTACTTTAGTGTGTTTTATGTTATTTGACTTACATATGCATTCACGCTATAGCGTTGATGCTTTAACAAAGCCCGAAACAATTGTAAAAGTGTGTAAAAAGAACGGTTGGGGTTTTTCTTTAACTGATCACAACAATATGGGTGCTTATCAGGGGACAAATTCTGTTACAAAATTAGCAAAAAAGCACAAAGTTTTTTTAATTCCCGGTGAGGAAATAAAAGTTGTTTTGGATAGCGGAAAAGTTGCCGGAGAAGTTATTGCATATTTTTTAAACAAGCCAATAATTCCCTGTACTTTTGAAGAACTAATTGATGAAGCAAAATCGCAGGATGCTTTGCTTTCCTGCCCGCATCCCTTTGATTGGCCTCGCAAAAATTTCAAGGAATTTAGCAAAAAGTGGAGATATTTTGATGCAATGGAAGTGTATAATGCCCGCGCTTATTACCAAGGGTTGAATAAAACCGCGGAAAACTTTTTTGAGAAAAAAACCGAAAGAAAAATATCTGCCCTTGCTGTTAGTGATGCTCACACTCCTGAAGAAATCGGCAATGGTTTGACACAAATTGATGCTGATAATGAGAGAGAATTTAGAGTTGCAATAAAAAAAGGAAAAACAGTTCCAATTCAGCGCGGAAAAGCAAATATCTGGCACCACTTCCAGACACAATTAGCAAGACAAAGATTAGTAAAAGAAAGATAACTAATTATTTTCTCAAAAAGCAATTCTTTCAAAGCTTTTTCCGCGTATTATTACAACTTCATTATTTCTGTGCCTTGGCACTTTTTGAAATGGTTCTTCCAAAACTAGCGCAAGAATCATTCGATTAACACTTTCATGCGCAACTATTGCGGTTGTGTTTGCTCTAATTCTTTTCAGGAAAGGTTTTATCCTATTTTCAAGATCCCTGTGTGATTCTCCACCAGGATAAGAAACAATTGAACCATTTTTTCTTTTAAGATTTGGAAATTCCAATTTTACTTCCTTATTTGTTTTTCCTCCTGCAAGTCCGACATCAATTTCTTTCAACAAATTAGAGTAAATAAATTTTTTGTTCCCAAATATTATCTCAGCGGTTTTTCTTGTTCTTATTAGCGGAGAGCAATAAATTGTATCAATTTTTTTGTTAGAAAAGAATTCTCTTATCTTTTTTGCTTGTCCAATTCCTTTCTTTGTTAAGGTGGTTTGGATTTGTCCGGAATAAACCCCTCTTTTGTTGAGTATTGTTTGTCCGTGTCTTATGAGAAAAATTGTTTGTTTTTTTGGAAACTTGTTAAAAATGGAGATAATCTCCTGAGCATGTGCTTTTGAAGAATACTTTTTAACTGTCTTTAATCCATTTGACACAATTTTATCATAATCCATTTTATTATTCATTAAATGATTCATTGCGTTTGCAAGTTGAGTAACACTTTTTGGTTTTACAATTAATCCGTTGTAATTATTTTTTACTAATTCGGAAGAAGCGCCCGAATCAGCAACTATTACAGGCAATCCGCATCCTTGCGCTTCTATTGTTACTAAACCAAAACTTTCGCCTAAAGAAGGGAATAATACAGCGTCTCCTTGGGCGTAAAACTCTATCATGTCTTTTTGTAACAATCTTTTTGGATAAATTATTGTTTCTTTCAAAATGTCATATTTTTTTAATTTTGCTTTAAGTAATCTTTCTCCTTTTGAGGAACGACTTCCAAAAACACCTAAATGAGGAATAAATAAGTTAAATTGTTTTTTGTAGGTTTTCTTTAACTTAGAAAGAGATTTTATCACTGTAAGGAACTGTTTTTGTTCCCCTATTTCTCCGGTTGAAATTCTTATTGTTCTTGAAGGGAAAACAAAGCAGAAATTCTTAGAAAGTCTTTTCTTTTTTAGAGCAGTGATCCTTTTTTTAGAAAAGTAGTTCAGATTGATTGAATTTGGCACTATTTCTATAATTGATTTGTTTTTTACTATTGGAGATATCTTTTTGTATGCGTATTTGCTGACAACAATTATTTTGTTCCATTTAAAGTTAAGTCCTTTTGCGCATCGCTGTTTTCTCCTGCTATAAGCATGATGTGCGTGTTCTATCATCACGCACCCTTTATTTTTGAAAAAATTGAAAATTACTTGGGCTTTTTTTGATTCAAACATATAAGTTAAGTTGTGGCTATAAATTATGTCCGGCATAAATTCTTCCCACACTTTTTGAAGCGTTGTTTTAAGTTCTTTCTTTTTGCATTTTTTCCCCAAATCAGAGCTTTTGTACTCTATTATCCCGCTTGCCTTAACTTTTTCAAATTTTTTATTACCTGCACAAAGCGCCCTGTACCCAACTCTTTTTTTAGCAGGAGTATTTTTTATTAAAGTATTTACAACTGATTGTACCCCTCCAGGAAACCCAAGTCCGTGAAAATTAATTATCAGTACCTTCATTTTTATCAGCAAACCTTTCTTGACTAATTTAGGCTTTTTTATTTTTTAAGGCTTTGCAA
>CAZPWC010000014.1:0-31449 GCA_964590155.1 uncultured archaeon | reverse complement strand
ACTCTTGTTGCGCCTGCGTTAATTGCAGCATCAACTATTTTTCCGCTTCTTGTAATATCATCAGTAGTTATTTTTATTGCGTTAGTTGTTTTGTATCCTTTAGAAACACTTTTTTGTAAAGAACTATCCCATGCGTATTGTTCTTGTACTGTGTAAGAAGTTGTTTCTATTTGTGCGTCATAAACTCCAGCTAGTTTCAAAGCTTTTCTTACTGCGTCAGATATTGTTGCATTTTCTTCTTGGCTTGTTGTAGCTAGTTTGTTCAACGTTTCAACAGATAAATAAATCTCTGCCTGATCAGGGGAAACCATTTTTTCCACTGATCCGTTAGCGGAAAGCGTTCTTATAAATTCCTCTGCGTTTCCTGTTATCACATTTATTGTTGAAGGTTCTTTGTTGTTCATCATTAAATTAGCTGAAAACATCCCAAGCAACAATACGACAATTATTCCTAAACTCAAAAATATAACATTGTTATTCTTTTCCACAAAACCCACCTCCTTTTTTGTGCGTGTTTGGATTTTTAATTTACTTTTTTGACTTTTTTTATCCAACCACTAACGGGTTTTTTGTTATCATATTATTGGATTTTAGTATTTAAAAATAGCATTTTTTGGTTCGGCGAAAACCTTAGTTTGGGTTAAATCATAACAGAGGGTTTTTTGTGAGTTATTTTCAAGAAAAAGTTTAATTGGGGCATGAGAGAATTGAACTCCCGCCTGACGCTCCCAAAGCGCCGATCATACCACTAGACTAATGCCCCTGTAATACTAAATTCACTGCGGTAATCCTTTATAAAATTAGCTTTTGCGAAAATTTCGGCTTTTATTTTTTCTTTTCTTCAATTTTTTTTGCTTTCTTTTTCGCATCAAATCGCATGTTTCCTTGAAGATACATTATTGCGAACATTACTATTAGGAAAAAGAAGCCGATTTCATGGGTAAGAAAAGCTCCAATAGCTAGAAGGAATGTGATTTGTATCATTACTCTAACCCAATTATAAGTAGGCATTTTGTCCCCAAATTTCATTGTCAAATAGTATACAATAAACAGAATTACTCCAAGCATGGGTTTTGTGAAGCCCATTAGTGCGGCAAAAAGAGTTATTACTATTGCGGGATACAGTCCATCAAAAGCAGCTTTGTGCGAGTTCTCAGCATGGCCTCTTGAAGCTATATAAACAAAAGAATATAGCACAACAATTCCATAAATTGCGTAATATAATCCGTCGCCAAAAGTGCTGAATCTGTCATAAGAATTAAAGTATTGGTCAATTATATCAGTTAGTCCAGTCAGAATAATTAATGGTATCATATCAAAAATAATGTTTTTATACTTTAAATCCCTTATCATTTCAGTAATTTTGTTACATTTTGTGGTTTTATGGATGAACAAGCTGTTTTTGGAAGCGATGATTCTGTTAGGTTAATTAATCCTTCGGAAAAAGAGGCTCCGCTTGGAGATGCGGTAGTAAAAAAAGAAGTAAAGAGCGAAGAAGATTTGAGGGTTGTTGAAAAAGATGATTCAAGGGTTGCTACAGGGATTAAAGGTTTTGACGAGTTAGTTGATGGGGGTTTTGAGAGAGAATCCATTGTTTTAGTGGTGGGTTCTGCCGGGACAGGAAAAACTCTTTTTGGATTGCAATTTCTTCACGAAGGGGCAGTAAAATATAATGAACCTGGAATTTTTCTTTCGTTTGAAGAAGAGCAAGAATCAATATACAAGCATGCGAAACAATTCGGGTGGGATTTTCAAAAGCTAGAAAGTGAACGAAAATTTCGGCTTTTAGCATTTAAGCCTCATCAGGTAACAGCAATTTTAGAAGAAGGGGGAGGGCAAATAAGAGATGCTTTGGCGGATATTTCTGCAAAAAGAATTGTTATTGATTCTATAACTGCTTATGGTTTGCTTTTCAATGATGAGTACAAAAGAAGAGAAAAAGTTTTAGAATTTTTTAATTTGTTAAGAAAGTGGGGGGTTACTTCTCTAGTAGTGTGTGAGGATGATCCTCAGAAGGTAGAGAAAAGAGAGGGCAGTATTGCATTCATTAGTGATGCGGTTGTTTCAATGTATTATCAACAAGATGAAGAAAAAGGAATAAGGATTCATTCTTTAGAAATATTAAAAATGAGGGGAACGAAGCACACAAATAAGTTATGCGCAATTAACTTTGAAGAAGAGGGGATAGTTGTTTACCCTGATGTTGAGGTTTTTTGATTTTTTGTTTTTCTTTTGTTATTTTTGTTTTCAGGGTTTACCCTGATGTTGAGGTTTTTTGATTTTTTGTTTTTCTTTTGTTATTTTTGTTTTCAGGGTTTACCCTGATGTTGAAGTATTTTAAAATATTTTAAAACAAGTTTTCTCTTAACTTTTGGCAATTGTTTTTTTTTCGCTTATTCTTTTAGTTCAATTGAGGATACAAATAAGTCAGAGTAGTCGTAATTTTTGTCGCAGAATTGTTTAATCGTATCCAAAACATCTTCATCAATTGACTCTTTTGCTGTCAAGATAACTACTGTTGTATCATCAAGTTTTGCTTTGTTATTAAATAAATAAAAGAACTTTTCGACATTTCTCTTATCTGATTGTATTGATAGTGAATTTAACGAATCAAAAAGGATTGCTTTGTTTCCATTTATTTGTTCAAAAAACTTTTCTATCCCTATTTGTATTTTGGTCAAATCAGAAGGGCTGTTTGTGTAAAAAATATTTTTTGTGTTTTCAAGTCCAGTTGAAGCCGTATCAATAATAAACAAGTTCTTTTCCTGTTTTATCGTTTCAAAAAGATGGTGGCTTTCTTGCGATGCGCTCACAAGAACTAAAGAAAGCTCTTTTTCCATGAGCAAATCATTTACACAATAAGTTATTGATTCTTTCAAATGTTTTTGACTTACCTCTATTAAAACTACATTATGTGTTGAGTTAGCAAGTGCTTCTTTTAGAAAGGAGAGGTTTTGCATAACTAATTATTGTTTTACTTAATAAAAAGGTTTTCTTAGATAGTATAATTTCGCTAGGTAATTAAAAAAAGAAATTTGAAAGAGCCAAGTGGCTCTTTCAAAAAAAGGTTTTTTTATGCGCATGTTCCTACAATATCTGCTGCTCCAACTTGTGTTAGGCCAGTAATATTTGGTGTGTTATAAGTTATTGTTATTCCTGCCTTTGGGTAGGAGTACTTTGATCCTGATACTGCGCAAGTTTGGCTCATATCAGCCACTCTTACTGTCCAGGAGCCTCCTGCAACTATTGATTGGTCTAATGTGTTTGTATCTCCTGAAGCTACAGTTATAGCATCAAAAGTTATTGTTTGTCCTGAGGTGTTTTGTAAAACAATTACCATATTTGTTGAGCTTTGTGAATAGTCCGATATTGCAAGCGGTGTTCCTGCTTTCCATGCTGCTCTTGCTGCTGATTCGCTCATTCCGCCGAAGTTTCCCATTATTTGTAGTAATAGGCCTACGACAACTAGTGCGATTACGACAACAATTGCGATGATTATCAGGTATTCAATTGTTCCTTGTGCTTTTTGATCCATTAAATAAAACCTCCTTTTGAGTGAAATATTGAATATGTAAAGGCTTTTTGAGTATTTAAGTTTTAGTGTTTGCTAAAAAAAGAAGTTATTTATAAGGGACTTAGTTATCTTTTTACTCTGCTTAATAGAATTAATAAAAAAAGAAATTTGAAAGAGCCAAGTGGCTCTTTCAAAAAAAGGTTTTTTTATGCGCATGTTCCTGTAATGTCTGCTGCTCCTGTTTGTGTCAAGTTGTTTACGCTTGGTGTGTTATAATTTATGTCAATACTTGTTTTGTTGTATGCGTATTTTGATCCTGATGCACACGCTGTTGCTAGAGTGCCTGTTATTGTGTATGTGCCTCCAGCAGGAATTGACTTTGATGAGTTGTTAAAGTCGCCTGTAGTGTCGCTATTGATATCCATGTTGTTGAATGTTATTGTTTGTCCTGCTGTATTCTGCAAAACAAGTGTCATTGTTGCTCCTGAAACAGCATAATCGGATATTGCGAACGGTGTTCCTGCTTTCCATGCTGCTCTTGCTGCTGATTCGCTCATTCCGCCGAAGTTTCCCATTATTTGTAGTAATAGGCCTACGACAACTAGTGCGATTACGACAACAATTGCGATGATTACCAGGTATTCAATTGTTCCTTGTGCTTTTCGATCCATTAAATAAAACCTCCTTTTGAGTGAAATATTGATTATGTAAAGGCTTTTTGAGTATTTAAACTTTTTGTAATCTTTTTTTTTTATCTAATTTTGTCTAACAAAGTTTTGATTTTTTATCCAGAAAATCCGCCGACAAGGGTGCCGACAGCATTTAGTAATACCATGAAAAGAACTATTCCCACTAGTGTCATTATTGGGGCGAGTTTTAGTCCATCTCTTATTTTTCCCCCGCCTAATACTCCTACGAAGATACTTGCAAGAATTGAGTTAACTGTTATAATTACAAAACCCATTGTCGTCATAAATTCTGGTGTTATTGTTACCCCTCCTCCGACAAGTCCTACCGGAGAACCTTGTAACCCTCCCCCTCCGCTTGATAATGAACCCGTTTGTGATTGGATTCCTCCAAGAATATTTAGAAACTGAACACTTACCGCTAAGAGCATTGGGGAAGCTATTACTACAACAAATACAATAAATAAAGTATACATTCTTGTTGAAGTTACAAGTTCTCTTTTCAGTTGATTTGTTTGTTTTATGTCATTAGCGCTTGTTTCTATTAATTGGGCTAGTTTTCCTCCCGCTCTAATTGCTTGTGAGAAAAACTTTGTTGTATCCGCTAATATTTTTGAATCAATTCTGTTTGCGATACTTCTTAATGAATCAGAGAAAGAATCAACTCCTAAACTTTTTTGGGTCGCTATTTGTATTTCTTCACTCAAAGGCCCAAATTCTGGGCGTACTGCTGAACGGAAAGCATAGAAAGGGGTCATTCCGCTTTTCAAATTGTTTCCTACGAGGAACAAAAAGTCCGGCAGGATATTTTCAACCATTCTTTTTCTTCCATCAATAACATATGCTATGTGTAAGTAAAACAAAGCAAGGGTTGCAGAAAAACCGAACAATGCGAAACCAATCATTAGTAAGATGGTAATGGGTAGTTCAAAGTAAATGTTTGTTCCAAAAAGAATATTTAGCAAAGGAAAAACGCTAAAAGGGGTAAGGAAGAAAATTGCCCCCATTAAAAATGCAAAGAATACTCTTAATCCTGCCCATCTTCTTTCATTGTCTTTTGAACCAGCGTGTCTTAGCCATAAAGTTATTTTTGTTTCCAGAAATTTTCTTGGAACGAAAATTGAAAAAAGCATGTAAAATTTTTCAAGCATTACTTTATCACCTTAGGTACTTTTGACCTTACTAAAAGAATCATTGCTATTTGTATTGCAAAAGCAAGTACTGCTATTAATATTACTGCTTCGCGGCCGATTCCTGATCCTCCAATTGAAGAAGCTATTACAAGAAAAGTTACTCCTAGTGATGGTACTGCTGCAGCGATAATTAAGTAAACTAGGGTCCATAAATTAAGTTCTGCAGAGTATCTCTTGATTGATTCTGTTTGTTGTTCAACCAAGGAATCAATTTGTGAGGTTATTGCATTTGTTACAGAGCCCCCGCTTTTCATTGTTGTTACCATTTGCCAAATAGTTTTTTTCAATATGTCGGAGCGTGTTCTAAAAGCAAGTTTTTCTAAAGCAACTGACTCACTTACTCCTGAGTTAATATCTTTTATTACCATTTCAAATTCAGTTGATACTTGTCCATAATTTGAGCGAGAAATTGATTTTATTGTTTCAAACAAACTTATTCCTGAGCTGAGCTGTAGTAACATTGTTCTTAAAGCAAATAGTAGGTCCTGTTCAACAAGTCCTGCAAGAGTCATTGAAGCGATTCTTGGGTAAAATAAGTGAAATGCTAGGGAGGAAAAAAATGCCAATATTGAGAGAATAATCATTATTGCTATTGTTTCTAAGCCAATTGTGCGGGTAATTATTGTTCCAAAAGCAAGCCCTACAAAAATAAACATTACTGCGTAAATTATTGCTGACAAAAAGGAAGCGACACAATACGCTTCTGGTGAGCAATCAATTTCCGCTTTTTGTAAATCATATTTTATTGAGAAAACTAGTTTTGCGAGAAAGTTTCCAACTAGTGTAACTGGGCCTGTAATTCTTTTTGCGGTTTCGAGAGGAAAAAGCATCATTAATGGGTTTTGTTTCTGCATTTTTTCACAACCAAAAATAAATCTTAACTTAAATCTAAAACTAAATTCTATCTGGACTAAATTCTTTCTAAACCTAAACTCTGCCTAAAACTAAATTTTTTTTTAAATCTAAATTATTTCTAAAAATAAATCACATCTTGTTTTTTTGTCATTTTTATTTGCTCAATTTCAAATAACTTAATTGTTTTTGCGATTATTATTGCTTTGGTTTTTCTACTTCTTTTTCTTCAGCCATCATTTTGCTTATTGTGTCGTATGGTGCATTTTGTTTTGCGAGTTTTTTCAATTTTCCTGAATCCGCGTAAAACATTTTTACTAAAAATCCAATCATATCCAAATCATTCATATTGTTTTTCTTCATCCACTCAAGTATTTCTACTCTGTCTTTTAATTCCAAATTTATTTCGTCTTCTGTTAGTCCTGTGTGTAAGTTAAGCATTGTGAGAATCTTGTTTGGTTTGTTTAATTTTTCCCAAGTGTCAGTTCTTGGAACCCACTTATACAATGTGTTTATTTGTAATCCTTTCCCTGTAGAGGTTTGCTCAATTTCTGCTAGTTCATAAGTTCTTCTTTTGTTGGTTTTTCTGTCACGGAATTGTACAACAATTAAGTCAATTAATTCTATTTGCATTAGGGGGATACTCATTGGCGGTTCAGCCAATCTCCTTAGCACTTGGTAGGCAGAGTTTGCGTGGATTGTAGAATAAATACTATGCCCTGTTTCAATTGCTTCCATTAATACTTCTGCTTCTTTTTTTCTTCTTATTTCTCCAACAATTATTCTATCCGGCCTCATTCTTAGTGATGAAACCATTAATTCAAGCATTGTTACTTCTCCTAGTCCTTCGGGATTAGCTGACCTTGTAATCATTGGTATCCAGTTCCAGTCAAGGTACTTTGGTAAAACAATTTCTCTTACATCTTCAATAGAAATTATTCTGTGATATGATGGAACTAAAGCAAGTAAAGTATTTAGTGCAGAGGTTTTTCCAGAAGCGGTTCCTCCTGCAATAACTATGTTCATTTCATATTGTATGGCAAGCCAAAGCAGAGCAGCCATTTCTGCATTCATAGTGTGTGATTTTCCGATAAAATCAATTAGAGTCCATGGTTTTCTTGCAAAACGTCTTATAGTAATAGTATTTCCTTCTGCAGAAACGGGGAAGAGAGTTGCGTTAACACGATCTCCTGTAAGCAGGTGAGCATCAAGTATTGGGGAGAGGGTGGTTATTTCTCTTCCTACCTTTCTTCCTATTTGGGAAGCATAATTATTTATTTCATCTTCTGATCCGGGGAATAAATTTGTTTTTAACCATCCGTGAATTCGGTGGTAAACAGTTATTGGTGTTTTTGCTGAATTAATTGCTATTTCTTCTAGCTGATCATCTCCAACAAGTATTTCAATATCCCCCAAACCATACATTTCGTGCATTATTACTCCGCTAAGCATGTCAAGGGTATCTTTACCTGCGCGAGGAAAATATTTTTCTAAATGTTTTCTTGATTCGTCAAAGAATCTTTCTTTTAATTTTAAAGATTTTTTTGGGTCAAGTATTTCTTCAAGTTCAATTAATGTTCCTTCGGCGATTTCATTTTTTACAAAGTCAAGGAACTTTTTTGTGTATTTACCGATTGCAGGAAGGTCAATACAATAAGTTGGTCGGTTTTCTTCAGGAGAGATTATTATTGAAATGTTTGCAGGAACGTGGTCAATTGTGATAGAATAATCGTCAAGTAATTTTCCTTTGGGTTTTTCAACAACTTTTGACTTTAGTGGGTTTTTCAGCATCACAACTGGGCCTTTACTTAAGCTTGTGGGGTATGTTATTTGGACAATATCATCATCTTCAAAAACTTTGAGTATACTTTCTGCCTCTAATTCATTTATTGCAGCAAATTCCGCCAAATTTTTTAGCTCAGTTTGTTGATATGCCTCTAGTTTTTCAAACATTTCATCAATACTTGTGTGGAACTTTTTTGTTTCCTCGCTCGTTAAAGACTTTTTTTGAGTTGCCCATTTTGGGGCTGCTAAATTTTCACTTTCTTTGTCAGCTGCAATTTCTGAAGAACTTGCCGAATCTAAAGATTTTTCTTCAGGGTTTTTTTCTTTTGAACTTATTTGTTCACCATCTTTTTCTCCTAAATTCTTTTGTTCAGTACTTTTTTCCCCCTCAGTTTTGTCGTCATTATTTTTATTGTCAATACCTTTTTCTTCAGTTTGTGTTGTGATGTTTTCTTTTCTTGCAAGCCAGCGCGGACCCTGGGTTTTTTCTTTTGGAACTTCTTCTTTTTCAGAAACAATTTCATTTTCTTTTTTTTCTGGGGCGTCTTGAATTTCTTTAGTGTTTTGTGTTTTGTTAGAATTTTGTAGTTCTTTAGGGGTTTGTGTTTCTGTAGCACTTTGTTTTTCTTCCATGTTTTGTGTTATTGGAAAATCTTTTACCTGTGGAGCTTCAATAATTTCTCTTTTCAACCAGTCAAGTTCTGTTGGTTGTTTGTGTTCTTCAAAAAAGGCATAATCTACAATTGATTTTCCGGTGTTAACCGCTGTTTTTTCTTCAAACCCGAGTTTTTTTCCGTCTTCTTGCATTTTCATTTCTGGTTTACTTTCAACAAATTCTTGTTTGAACTCTCTTTCTGTTTTTGCTTCTACTGTTTTGTTGTCCGTCCAAACAATTTCGTTCTTGCTACTTAGTGGGGAAGAAAAATCAATTTTCTTCTTTTCAGTTTTTTCTTTTGGGTTTGTGTCCTCTTTTTTTCCAGAGATTTTTTTGAGTTGTTCAAGAGCACTCTCTTCTTTTTTTGGTTCCAAGGGTGCCTCAATTTTTGTTTCTTTTGATATATTTATTTCACTTTCCAGTTTTACTTCTTTTGATACAAATAACTCTTTTTCTTTCTTTGCGGCAGGTAGTTCTTTTTCTTCTTCAATCTTTTTTAGTATTTCTTGTTCTTTTTTGTAAGCTTCATCAGCCTTTAAATTTCCGCCCGTCCCAGTCATTTGTTTCTTTAGCTGACTGAAATAAGTATCGCTTTGTTTTTCTTCCATTTAACCAACTTTTTCTCCAATAATAAGCCCTTTCCTATTTAATAAATTTGACTAATGGGCTTTTGGAGAATTGTTCGCACCAGCGTTTACTTTTAACTTCAACTGGTTTGTGAAAGGATTTAATATAAGTAAAGCATTGTTTTCTGAATGGAAGAATCAAGTTTTGACAAGTTAAGGGCTTTACTTCGTAAAGAACCTGTTGTTAAGGAAGTTGCAAAAAAGGTGACTGTTCAGGAAGATAAGTTTAGTGAAATAGAATCTTTGTTGTCAAAAGAGTCAAGGGTCCTTTCGGAAATAAACAAGCAGATAATGTCTTTTGGTTTTTTGCAAATCTTGTTTAGTAATGATTCTTCTGATACAAAAGAAGTTTTAATTGCCCTAGTAAAAAAGTGTTTTGTTGAAAAGAAAACCCCTGTGCTTGTTCTTTTTTCAACTAACTACAAATCCATGCTTGATTTGTTAAATGAATCAAAAATTAATTCCGAACAGATAATTATTATTGATACGGTTTCAAAAAATATTTCTCGTGTAAAAGAATCAAGAAATTTGTTGTTTGTTGATTCTTTAAGAAATTTAACACAGCTAGAAATAAAGTCAGTTAATATAATTGGGGCGGTAAAAGACCCTTGTTTTATATTTGATTCCATGTCTGTTCTTGATTTGTTCCACAAAGAGGACGTGATTTTGAAGTTTTTCTATTCTTTTACAAAATTATTGCACAGAAAAAGTGTTCCCGGGGTTTATTTAATTTCTAAAAAAAAGGCCCTGCCTAAAGTAATGCAGTTCTTTGACGATTTTGTTGAAATGGAAAAGATTTAATTTTAGGGCAAATTTGGTTTTTTATTAGATTAAGTTTTTTGTTGGATTTTTTTCTCTTATTTTTCATTGATTTCAATTGTTTTTTTTCTTTTAGTTTTTATCGGGGTTAGCTGTTTTTCTTGACTGGTTTTCTGGTTTTGGCGTTTCTTAGTTAGTTATTAATACTTGTTAATATCTATTTCTAGCATGCGTGTTGATCAGTTTTTTTCAAGAAGGAAAGTTGTCTATCCTTTTTTCGTTATTATTTTCGCTTTTATTATATTTTCAATGGTCTTTTTGGTTTCTTTATCACAAAGTCTTGTTGCTAGTGATGTTTCTTTTTCTGTTTCGGGGGAATATGTAGTGTTAAAGATGACTATTGAGAACACCTCAAACCACACAGTTGATGATCCTGAAGTTATCTTGGTTTATGGGGGAGAAAAAAAATCTATTAAAGTTAAATCTAAAGATAATTTCTTAGCTCCTGGCGAAAAATATGATTTGGTTGCCAGCATTCCTTTATCAGAAAGCACCCAATACGAAGTTTTTTTAGTTGCGCCTTTTAACAGAACCCTTAGGTACGATTTTTCTTTAGATTCTTCTACGCTTGAACCAGTTAATGCAGTGGTTAATATTAATTCGAATATGATTGTCGGAACAAAATATGATGTTTCTGTGAGATTGTGCAATGTTTCAGATAGTTCGTTGTATAATGTTGAATGGACAGAGTCAGTTAACGGATCATTTTTTGAAGAATCGCTTGTTCCTAGGCAGGTTTCCCTATCAGCGAACGAGTGCAAAAACTTATATTCAACTTTGACACCTGTTAGGTCAGGAAAGGCATCTTTGAGCTTTAGTTTGAAGGTTGGAGAAATCATTAAAAAATATTCTCACGAGGTTAACATATCGAATGAATAATTTTTTGTAAAAGTATTTTTGTGAAGTGGTTTTATGGCATCGGAATCAATTATTAATATTATACAAAAAATGGTTCAAGAGGGGCAACCTAGAGAAAAAATTGTTGAAACCCTTCATGATTTGGGTGTTAATGATGAGCAGGCAAAGAAATTGTTATTGATTGCTGAAGCTGATACTTTTACTTTGCTGAAAAAAGAAATTAATTCCCTAGTTAGCAGCGAGTTTGAAGCAAATAGAAAAGATTTTGAAGAAATTATTCATAACGAATTAGTTAATCTTGAAGAAAAAGAAAAAGATAAAATAAAATTGCTTGCCTCTTCTGGTCTAAAAGAAGTTACTTCGGATATGCGGGATGAGTCAAGGACTTTTCAAACACAAGTTAATCAAACTATTTCTTCTTCCCAGAAAACTGTTTCTATGGTAAAAATTGCTCTGGACTCAATTAATGAAAAGATTTCCCAAATGGAATTAGATATTGAACAATTAAAAGTGCATAAATTTAGGAAAAAATCCATGTTTTTTTCTTACATGATGTTGGGTTTGGGTGCAGTTCTACTCATTTCGGTTCTTTTAGTGGTTTTCTTGAATTTGAAGCAGTTGGATGCTGCCCAAATGCTGCTTCTCTCAGTAATTCTTTTGGCTAGTATTACCCTAATGTTTGCCTCAATAATAGCTTAATTTGGCCTGGTTTTATAGAGTTTTTCTCAATTTTAAAAGCCTTTTTTCCTTGGTTTTAGGTTTTTTATATAAAAAGGGGGCTCAAAAAAGCCAATAAGTGCCCATTTTTTTTGAATTTTTTGCCCGAACAAAGCCTTTATATTATATCCGTAGTAGTGTTATTTTACTGATTCGGTGTTGGTTCAAGGGGTTTTTATGGCTGAAGAAATGTTACTATCTAAAGAAAAAGAAGAAATTGTTGAAGAAAAGGGTGCTAAAGCGGAATTAGAAGAGAATAAGGCTGTTTTGGGCCAAGAGGATGCTGAAGAAGTTGACTTAGCTGCTGAAGAAGACGCCGAACTAGATAGTAAATTTCCTTTCCCAAGGGCCACTATAACTAATCTCGTTAGAAAAAATGTTTCAAAAGGAAAACAAATTAAGGGAACAGTTAAAGATGAAATGAATTTATGGATTGCCTCTTTGATTGAAAAAGTAACTAAAAAAATGGATTCTCAACCATATACTTTTGTTAATTATGAAATGCTAAAGGAAGCAATTGCTCCTTATGAAAGTATTCAGGATATTAATGCGCAAAGAGTGGATTTGCTTGAAAAAATTTCTGCTATTAGAAAAAATTGTGATGAAGTAGTAAACAAAATTGATTCTGATTCAAAATCAAAAGCTGCTTCGCTAAAACTTGATGTGGAAAAACTTCCCTTTCCAAAAGCAACTATAACTAACAAAATTAGATCAAATCTTTCTGATGGGAAAACAATTAAAGGTCCTGTAAAAAAAGGACTTAATGTTTGGCTTGGCGGGATAGTTGAACGCGTGTCAAAAAAAATGGATTCCTATCCCTACCCTTACATTGATAGAAGCATGTTCAAAGAAGCGATAGAACCTTATGACGCTATTGCTGAAATTGAACTTGAGAAAGAAAGAATTATTCAAGAAATGCAATCAATAAAAACCGCTTGCGATATTCTCTCACTCGAAGTTGGAAGAAAGTTCAAGGTTTAGGAAAGTTTATCTTTTAAAAAACTAAATTTAACTTTTCTCTAACTTTTTTAGCCGCGAACCCGAATTTGTTTTGAAAAAAATAGTCATTTGCTTGTCCCAAGTTTTTTGTTTTCTTTGGAGGGATTTTTATTTTTGCGGTTTCAAAATCAATAATTGTTGGAATAAATTTTCTTTCCCCTTTATTGTTTAAAAGTTCAGTTACTAAAATATTTCTTCCTCCGCTGATTTGGTTATGGCTTAGATTTATGGTGTTTAGTAATAAGAGTTGTCGGTAAAGTTCTTTTAAAAATTCATAAAGTTCGTTTTTTGTTACACCCCTAAATTCTTTTGTGTTTAACCATCTTAGAAACTCTTGCCCATTAATGCGTTCCATTATTACAAAATTTTCTTTTTCATTTACCTCAATTAGTTTTGGTCCAACACCAACACTATTTGCCAAAGCAAGCATTTTTCCTTCTCTTTCACACAAATCTTTTCTCGGACTTTTTTCTCTAACCTCTTTTAAAATAACTTCTTTTCCTTTCTCGTCTTTTGCGAGCCAAATGTAAGAACTCCATCCTTTATCTATTTGAGTAATTTTTGTGTAGTGCATAACAATTTATACTAATATAAGTACTAAAATAAGTATGCGCGGGCAGGGGACAATTGAATATTTGGTTATTATTGCAATAGTAATAGTCATCTCTCTTATTGTGACAATTGTAATTACCTCTATTGGAGGGGACGCTAGTACAACAATTGTTTCGTCCGGTCACAAAATAGGAGGAGTGACCTCGGCTATTTCTGTTTCTGAAGCTGTTTTGGATGGTGAAGGAAAAGGTTCTTTTAAATTAACTAATTTTTCAGGGGACGCTGTTGTAATAACAAGAGTTGTTGTTGACGGGGCGGATAATAATAACTATGACTCTTCAGTTATTGTTAATTCTAATGAGTTATTTTATTCTTTTTCTTCTTCTTCAGGTTCTTGTGCTTGTGAAATTCCTGGAGAAAAAAAGAGTTGTTCTTTTTTAGTTTACGCAAGGAACTCTGCAGGAATTACAAAAACTTTTTCTATGACAACGATTGTTGATTGTGTTGATGATGCCCAGGCAAGTATTTCGGTTCCTGTTGTGAATGCAAATTTTTGCGGAGAAGATAGTGTTGTTGGAACAGAACTAACTGCGTGCGGAAATATTGAGGCTTCTGGAAATTATACTTTAACAGCAAATCTTTCCGCCGAAGGAGATTGTTTACGAGTTCTGGCTGATGATGTCAATATTTTAGGAAATAATTGCACTGTTGTCGGAAATATTAACGCTTCGGGTGTCAATGAAAGAGATAATGGTTTTTCGGCATTTGTTTTAAGTGATATTAATGTTGTCGGGAATATTGTCTCTAACGGCGGAGATGGTGGTAGTGGAGGGGATATTAATTTGTTAAATTCTTACGCGCTTGAATTAAGTGCTTCTGGCATTGGGCTTAGTTATGATTGTACTCCTTCTTGTGGTGGTGATACCCCTGGGGGAAATGGAGGCAATGTTTACTTGCTTAACTCGCAAGTTTCTTCAATTAGTGCAAGCGGCGGTCCTGCACTTGGGGATGGAGATCATGCCTATGGCGGTGCCGGCGGGACAGTAATTTTGGTTAATTCAATTGTGTCAGGAAACATTTCAGCAGTTGCTTCAAGTGGTTATCTTAATATGAGCGGAGGCAGACTTGAGATAAGCGGAGCAAGTTCTGCTGTTAGCGGAACTTCTTCTGTTGAGGACTATGCTGTGGGCGAAATGGGAGATTATACGCCAGGGATGATTTTATTTTATTCCCCTTGTCCAAGCTTTGATAATATTGGTGTACTAAGTTGCGGGGATGATGGTTCCTGCGATGAAGAATGTTCATAATTTTTTTTAATTAAAATTTATCATGATTTTATTTAATTTTTTTATTTATTTTTCTTATTCTGTTTTGTAAATTATTTTTTTAAGGTTATTATTTTTTTTAAGTTTTTTTTGCCCAACAAATAACTTTTTATAGTATTCTTTTCTTTCTCCGTCATGTTTTTAACCAGGGCCCAGGGAACAGTTGAGTACTTGGTTATTATTGGTGTAATAATTGTTCTTTCTCTTGTTGCTGTTGGTTTTGTTTTGACCGCGGGGGATCAAGTTGGTTCTGTTAATTCTTCTTCTAGTAAAATAAGTAGTTGGACAAATGCTATTTCTGTAACTGAAGCCGCGGTTAATTCTGATGGAAATTATTATTTAAAAATAATAAATAACAATCCTGATTTTGTCACAGTTAGTAATGTTTCTCTTGGGGACGTTAATCAAAATTTTTCTCAAGATTTATTTTTTGCTGATGCAAAAGGCTTTGTTATTGAAAGTAGTGATGTTTGTGGTTCAGGAGATATAGCTACAAAAGACGTTATCGTTACTTACATTACAAAAGATGGTTTGACAAAAAAAGAAGTGTATCCTGCGAAAGTAACTTTTGATTGTACTAATTATAATTTAGCACAAGCAAATTTAGCGAATGTGTGTCCTTCGTGCGGGGATGTTTGTTCGGGTGGTTCTCAAAGTTTAGTTGATTCTTCAACAACTGTTGCGGCTGGTTGTTATACAGAAACAGCACTTGAAACAGTTGATACTGATTTAGTTTCAGCTAACATAAAATCAGGGACAAGTTTGTTTGGTTTGACTGGGACCTTTAATGGTTCAGGGTGGACTTCGGGAATGACGGCTTGTTATAATAGCTCGGACACTAGCGGGATTAGTTGTGGCGGGACAGATTTTCCAAACCAAGATGGAGATTATAGTAGTGCAAAAAACTTTACTTATTCTTACAATTCAATGGTTGGCTTGGATAATGAAACCGGGTTAATGTGGCAAAAGGCTTTGGGGGAAAATGCTAATTGGCAAAACGTTTTGAAGTATTGCTACAATTTGGTTTTGTGTGATGATAATACTTTCCAAGGAAGTTCTGGTGCGGCAGGTTCTTGCACGGGTCACGGGACCTTAGTTTATGATGATTGGAGACTTCCTAATATAATGGAATCAATGTCTTCAGTAGATTTTTCACAATCCAATCCTTTTAGTTCTCCTTCAATGTTTTCTGGCTATTCTAATTTATATTTTTGGACTTCAACAACAAATTTTTCTAGTTCGGCAAGAGCATATTATCTCTTTTTGTCAAGTGCTTCAGCCAACATCTCAATCGCGTACGATAACAAATCTACTTCATATAGAGCACATTGTGTTAGAACAAATTAGTTGAAACTAATTAGAATTAGTTAGAATTAGGTTGAACTTAGTTGGAATTAGTTGTTTTATAAGGTATAAGAACTAGATAAAAATTAGATTTGCCCCTCCTTTGCCTTTAGGGATTGTTGGCTTTTTTTTATCAAAGCAACACTGTTCCGCAAGGCTTTTTAACCTTTTTTAAGGCAGTATTTCTTATAGTATTGCTATTTTAGCTATTTTTTTTATTTTGGAGGGATGTGTATGGCTGAAGCGGAACAACAAAATGCGTTCATGGGTGAGGGAACTAAAAGAACTCGAGGGAGAGACGCGCAAAGAATGAATATTTTAATTGCAAGAGCGGTTGCTCAAGCTGTTAAAACAACTCTTGGTCCTAAAGGAATGGACAAGATGATTGTTGATGATTTGGGGGAAGTAATAATTTCTAATGATGGAGCAACTATTCTCTCAGAAATGGCTATAGAGCATCCTGTTGGAAAAATGATGGTTGAAGTAGCAAAAACACAAGACGAAGAAGTGGGTGACGGAACAACAACAGCGGTTGTTTTGGCAGGAACTTTTTTAGAAAAAGCAGAAAAATTGCTTGATGATTCGATACATCCGAGTGTTATAATTAAGGGTTATAGAATGGCTGCTACAAAAGCAAAAGAATTTTACAAAGATATTGCTGACCCGATAGATTT
This sequence comes from uncultured archaeon, assembly GCA_964590155.1. Taxonomy (GTDB): domain Archaea; phylum Iainarchaeota; class Iainarchaeia; order Iainarchaeales; family JAAZKV01; genus JAAZKV01. The sequence continues at coordinate 14,850 of CAZPWC010000014.1, read as the reverse complement.
TTCTGATAAAAAATCTTTGAAAATAATTGCTTTAACTTCAATGACTGGAAAAGCATCTGAATCTGCTGAAGAATTATCTGAATTAGTTGTGAAAGCTATTGAGTCAGTTGTTTCTCAGGAAGGAAAAAAAATGGTTGTTGATGAAGACAACATAAAACTTGAGAAAAAAACAGGCGGCTCATTAAGAGACACTCAATTAATTTCAGGAATAGTTATTGATAAAGAAATTGTTCACACAGCTATGCCAAGAAATATTAGCGAAGCAAAAGTTGCTTTGCTTGATTTAGCTTTAGAGGTTCGCGAACCTGAAAGTGACGCAAAAATAGAAATAAATACACCTGACCAACTACAGGCGTTTATTGATACTGAAGAAAAACAACTAAAAGAAATGGTTGCTTTCGTAAAAAAAGCAGGAGCGAATGTTGTTTTTACTCAAAAAGGAATTGATGATCTTGCTCAGCACTATTTAGCAAAAGAAGGAATTATTGCTGTTCGTAGAGTAAAAAAATCTGATATGGATGCTTTGGCTCGCGCAACAGGAGCAAGTATTACTACAAGTATTAAAGAACTCTCATCAAAAGATTTGGGTTTTGCAGGAAAAGTTTTAGAGAAAAAAATTGCCGGAGACAATATGGTTTTCGTTGAAAGTTGCAAAAATCCAAAAAGTGTTTCTATGTTAATTCGCGGAGGAACACAACACGTTGTTGACGAAGCAGAAAGAGCTCTAGTTGACGCTATTGGCTCAGTTTCTTCAGCGCTTGAAGACGGAAAAATGCTTGTTGGTGCGGGCTCTTGCGAAATAGAAGTTGCACTAAAATTAAGAGATTACGCAAAAACTGTCGGCGGAAGAGAACAACTAGCTATAGAAGCATTCGCTGAATCACTGGAAATTATTCCAAGGACTTTAGCAGAAACCGCAGGAATGGATCCAATAGATACATTAGTTAATTTGCGAAGCGCTCACACAAAGAAAGACGGAAAATATGTGGGAGTAAATGTGTACAACTCAAAGGTAGAGGATATGAAGAATTTAAGATGTCTTGAACCGTTGAAAGTAAAAACACAAGCAATTGACTCGGCTTCGGAAGTATCAGAAATGATTTTAAGAATTGATGACATCATTTTGGGTTCTTCAAAAGCAAGAATGCCGCCACAAATGCCTGGCGGAATGGGTTCAGACATGGGAATGTAAAACCAGTTAACTAATTTTGTGTAATAAAGGAAAGCCAATTGGCTTTCTTTTATTTCTTTTTTTAAAATTATTTTATTTTGTAGTTTTCAAAAAAATATTTATTCCTTTTAACGCTTTTTCAAAAACTTCTTGTTTATTTAATTTGTCAGTATTAATTATTAGATTAAATATTTTGAGATTCTTTCCCCACGCGAATCCATAAGCCTTTTTGTATATCTCTATTGTTTTCTTTTCTTTTTCAAGAACGTTTTTTTTTGTTTCTTCAATGCTTTTCTCGTCGCGTCCAGCAACGCGATTAAACCTTATTTCGTCAGAAGCAGTTAACCATATTTTGTAACCTTTTTTGCTCAGCCAAGGCATTGTCCAACTGTCTAAAACCACCCCTCCTTTTTTTACGAGTTTGAATAGTTTTTCTTCAACTTTTTTATCAAATTTGGAATCGTTTAATCTTTCTTGCATAAATTTTTTTGCTTCTGTACTTTCCCAAAACCCTGTGTTCTTTTTTATTGGAACTTTCTGTTTTTTTAACTCTTTTTCCATTATTGAGCGTAATATTCCTGAAGTGGGATAATATTTTATCTTGAAATGTTTTGCAATTCTTTCGCACAAAACACTTTTCCCAGTTCCTGCTAAACCATTTATAAGAACAACAAGTTTCTCTCTTTTTGCCATATTAGAATATTTTTTTTCCAGATTAAAAATCTATTGTTCTGCGAAATGAATTGTTTCTTTCGCGAAAATGTGTTTTTGGCTTTCTTTTCATTCTTTTAGTCATCAATAATTTATATATACTTGAAAAATAATTATTTCTCTTATGGGTGTGGGTCGTTCTAAAGCTCAAACAGCTGTTGAATTGTTGTTGTTGCTTTCAATTTCTTTGGTTGCTCTTGCAATAATTTATAACTTATATTTTGGACAGGTGGAAGCAAATGCTTTTGCGCAGGAGCGTACTGTTACTCAAAATACTTTGCAGAGAATGGTTAATGCTGCTAACACTTTACAATTTTCTTCTTCAGGAGCAAAAATGCGTGTTCTTGTTGAACTTCCAGAATATGCTCAATTAAGTGATAGCAATATTACCGGAAATACTTTGATTGTTAAATTATCTGATGGGTCACAGGTTTTTGCTACAGCGGATGTAAATTTTTCAGGGGTGTGGAAAAAACAAGGGTCAAAATATGTTACGGGAAAGTATTACGCAACTTTTGTTTTTGACGGAACTCGCGTAAATATTTATTATGATGATTATGATTTGAGCAGTGAATCTATTTATGTTTCTGCAAAGCAAGGAACTTCTACTGAAAAATCTTTTAGTGTGAGGAATAACTCAGCGCAGCAAGCAACTTTTTGGTTAGAAAGTTCTTTTTCTCACTCTCCTTTTGCTTCTGTTACTTTAGGTTCGGGCGATGATTATTTTGTTTTAGCTTCAGGGGAAACAAGGATAATTGATTTAACACTTACCTTAAGCGCTTCTGCGTACGGAAATTATTCAGGACAAATAACTGTTATTGGTCAGATAAATGATGGAACTTCAGATACAAATATCACAAGAGCGGTTTCTGTTTCAATAGAATCATTTTTAGAAGTACAAGAGTTAATGGTTTATCCAAAAACAACAACATTTTCTTCTTTTCCTGGTGTTAGTAAGGTAAAAGATTTTTCTGTTTGTAATGCAAGTTCTTCCTCTGCGACATTATCTTGGTCTCGCAATTCTACCGCTGATGCTAATATGATTTCTTGGTTTGATTTTCCTTTTGTTGACGAGGATGATCAAGAAATAAATTATTTGCCTGCCTATTCTTGTAAAGAGTTTTCCATTAACTTTGCTGTTCCCTCTGATGCTATTTCGAAAACTTATGATTCTAATATAACTATTACTTATCTTGACGGAAATATTTTTGTTGCTTATATTTATGCAACCATATTTGATTGGGAAAATATTTTTTATAACACTCAATTGGAGTTTGACGGAAATTTGGGCGTTTCTTCAACTTTTGTTTCTAGTAGTCTTTCTGGAAAAGTTTATCCGAACGGAGAACTTGATTGGAATGCTTTTGCGAGAAACGATTCTAACGAGTCTCTTGTGAATGGGGAACTTGCAAGTGACAATAATATTGCGGGCTTATTTACTTCTAACTTAATTGGTTTGTGGCATTTGAATTCAGATTATTTAGATTCTTCAGGGAATAATAATTCTCTTTCACCCGGCAACTTTGACAATGATGAAAACTCTTTTTGTTTGTGGGATACAAATTGTTATTCGCTTGATGGAAGTAATGATTATATTTATACTTCAAATCTTACTTCTCTTTTGTCTGACGAATCAGTTACACTTTCAGTTTGGTTTTATCCTCGTGCGGCAGGAGTAATTGTTTCTGAAATAGGACAGGCTTCAATAAATTCAGGGTGGCATGATTCGCAAATTGAAATCTTGTCAACAGGAGAAGTAAAAGTTAGGGTGTGGAGTTTAACGGCAGTATCCTTAGGTTTTGTTAATTGGAATTCTTGGAACCATGCTGTTTTAAGATACAGTAAATCTGGTTTGAGATTAGATGGTTTTTTGAATGGCACTTCTTCTTTGGGTTATGTTGCTGGCGATAGATCTGCCCCTTCTGAATCAGGTTATTTACAATATTATGCTTTGGGTGCAATTGATTCAACTCATCTTGGTTCGGGCGCTTACTTTAATGGAAAAGTGGAGGAATTCTCTATTTGGAATCGCGCTCTAACTAATGGCGAAGTAAATTTGTTGTACGCTACACAAAAAGGAAATTGGATGGATAGAAATCTTTTGCTTTATTATAAATTTAATAGTTTTAATGGAACAAAGATTTATGATTCTGCTGGGGGCAACGCAGGAACTTTAACAGGGGGCGCAACTGTGACAAGCGGGTTGTGGGATAATAATGCTTTGTACTGTGATGGCTCAAATGATTATGTTTATTCAACATATCATTCCGATTTTGAAACTCAGGCTAATAGGGAATTTACTTACGAGGCTTGGGTGCAAAGTAGTGATTATACAACTAAAGGGGTAATTATGGCAAAGAGACATAATTGTAACAATGATGCTCACTTCAATATTTATACTTTAAATAATAGAGCTTATTTGAGTTTTTATTCAGATTTGGATACTGCTGCCCGAAGTATTTATTCTAATGTGGTTCTTGTTAACGGCAAACCCTATCACATTGTTTGGACAAGAAAATGGGGAGAAGCTTCAACAAAACTTTACATTAATGGAGTTTCGCAAACAGTTAACAATGATGGAGCTACTCGTGGGACAACATACACTGGATGGACTATTCCGATTTTTATCGGCGCGCAAAACACTGGGACTACATGCGGTGGAGCCCCGGAGAATTATTTTAAAGGAATAATTGATGAAGTAAAAATTTATAACAGAATTTTGAGTGCGGATGAAGTTTTGGCTGATTATAACTCTGCATTAAACGCAATGTATGTTTCCGTGCCTGTTCAATTAACCAACGAAACACCGGCTTTTTTGAGCGCGAAAATAAATTCTGATATTAATTATAATTTTGGTTCTGAAATTAGTTCTGCTGATACACAGTTTTTTGACCAAAATTTACTAGGTTTATTTCATTTCAATGATGACTTAGTTGATTCGAGTGGACATAGTAAGGACAGTACAGCCAATTCTTCTTCTTTTGCAAGTGGTTTGTGGGGCACTAATACAGTTTCTTTTGACGGGACAAATGATTACGTTGATTTGCCTGCTTTAGGAGGTAGTGCTAATGCTATTTCTTTTTGGGTAAAACCAAGCACCGCTATTGATAAGACGACCTCTTTTAAGATGCTACTTAACCAAACAGGCTCTGATGTGATTTATGCTACGTTAGGAAATGTTACTGGCGGGCTTGCTAATGAAACAATTGCGGTTTACAACACAAGTTTTAGTTATGTGGATAATTTTGTTATTCCTTCTGATACTTTTACAAATCTTGTTTTTAATTTAGAAGGAGGGTTTTATCACATTTATGTTAATGGTTTAGATTTAACAGCAGCAGCGGCAGCAACTGCTATAGGCAATAATGCTTTGAGTTTGGGCATAAGAAAAAGCTTAATGGATGGAGATTTTAGCGGAAGCATTGAAGAGTTTGCTGTTTGGGATAGAGCACTTACTGTGGCAGAAATAAAAGATTTGTATAGGAAAGGGATTTCAAAAATGGATTTGAATGTATATTCTTGCAATGATGCGAGTTGTTCTTCTATTGCTGGAACAAAGCAATTCACTAGTGTTGCGAATAATTCTTCTTTAAATATTTCTTCTCTTGCGAGCGCAAATTATGTGCGTTACGCTGTTGGTTTTGGAAAAGCAAATGGGTTTTCGGATCTTAATTATACAAATAATTACTTTTACACAGTTCCTTATCTAACTGATTTCAATTTGATTTATTCGGGTTAATTTCCGGCTGGTCTTAATTTGTTTTATGCGGGTTGATTTTTTATTTTAAAATAATTATAACTCGTTTTTCTAGTTGGTCTTTTATTTTACAATAAGTATAATTCTCTTTTCTAACGAGTTTCTTTGGATAAAGAACTATTTTAAACAAGAAATTCTTTAATTAATAGGGTTCTGTTAGGGTGTTTTTTTGTTAGTTAAAAGGGCGCAAACAACGATTGAAACGCTGATTATTCTTGGCGCAGCACTATTTATTTTGACTGCTTTAGTTGCTATTGTTTACAACCAACTTGAGTCGTCCTATGTTCAGGAACAACAACAATTAGCACTTAGTGCATTAGGTACTTTGGCAAAAGAAGCTGATGATACTTATTTTTTGGGCCCGGGAACAGTTAAGAGTGTAATAATTAATTTTCCTGAGTTAGTTGATTTGAATAAATCATATATTAGTGGAAAAGCCCTTGTCCTTAGTGTTAATAATTCTGATATTGTAAAAGATACGCGGGTTGAAGTTAGAGGGGTTTGGCCAAATAGTGGCGGTTCTTTTGTTTTTACTTTAACTGCTTTTGATGATTTTGTTTTAATATCAACTCAAAGAATTGGTGTTTCTCCGACACAAGTTGTGGAAAGCATTAAGCAAGGCAGTGCGCGGGATGTGAACATATTTTTAGCCAATAATACTACTGAGACAATTAATTATTTAGTTGATACAAATTTTCCTTTTACTGGAACAGGTGCGACATTATCTTCAAGTAGCGGAAGCATTTCTGTTAACGCGGGTGAAAGTTCCTACATTACTTTGACTTTGAGTTGTTCGCGAGAATCATTTGGTTCTTATTCTGGAGTGGTTACTTTTAGCGCGCAAGCTTCGTCCGATTCAAATATTTCTGTTCCAATAAATGTTGTTTGCTCTTCTTCCCAAACAAAATTAAGTATTTATCCTTCAACAAAAAATATTTACTCTTATCCTAACGAAACATTTAATGATTCTATTTTTATTTGTAATAATTCTTTAACAAATTTTTCTTATTCAAAATCATCAATTGTTGGCCCCATTTCTGATTATGTGTTGACAACTTTTTCTGAAAGCATTCCTGCAAATTCTTGCAAAACAGCTATACTGAATTTTAATGCTCCCGCTACTGAAGGAAGTTATAGCGGTTTATTAAATATTGAAGCTTCAGGGTTTGTTGCAACTGCTGATTTGAATTTAGTTGTTTCTTCTCTTTCAAATACTTTGGATGTGTATTGGAATAAGGCTTACTTTGCTTCTGATTCAAACAAAATTGTTGACGCAAATATAATTAATCTTGGCGCTTTTGTTGTTGTTGAAGAAGTAATGGTTTTATTCCTTAATGATATTAGTGATGCGAACGTAACTAATTTTTATGTTCGCGGAGTTGACAAAGCTCCTGCATCAACAAAAACGGGTTCGGGCGAATGGATTAATGTTACTGATTTTAATGTTGGTGCGCAAAAAAGTTATGATCTAAATATTGTTTTTGATGCTAATATTAATGATGACTCAGAAAAGTTCAGAGTTGTTTTCAAGTTAAGTAACGGACAATACTTGTGGTCACAAATCTTTGACCCGACAAGTACTGTTGTTGATAATTTGCAAAAACATTTTTCTGATTCTAATATTGGGGTGCAACCGATTTATCCTGCAGATGAAAATCTTGTTGGCTTGTGGCGTTTTAATGGAAGTGTTGATGATTCTGTCGGATCAGCCAATGGAACAAATTTTGGTTCTTCACTAATAACTTGTCTTTGGGGGAGTGAGTGTTACGATCATAACGGTTCTGGGAGTCATGTTCGTTTGACAAATGATTTGATTCCTTATTCTCAGAGTGAGTACGCTATAAGTACTTGGATTTATATTGATGGGGGGCAAGGAACCTATCGAGGGATACTTAACCAATATCCTGTGCATTATTTTGAGTTAACAAGTTCAAATACTGTTCGCTGTGGTGATTACAATACTACGCCGTCATTTAGTGGTGTGACATCTAATACTGTTTTTGAAACAAATAGGTGGTATCATATTGTTTGCACTGCGAACAAAACCACTTTGCAAAAAAAGATTTATGTAAATGGTGTGCTTGATAAATTAGATGTGATGAATGGCGGTGATTTTAGAAATTCAACTAGTTATTATCGGGTCGGTTGGGCTGAAATAGATAATCGCCCTTTTGATGGGAAAATAGAAGAATTTGCTTTGTGGAATAAAGCTCTTTCTCTTAATGAAGTTCAAGAAATTTATTCTATCGGCGCGGGAAAATATGATTTTAATACTCAAGGTACTTCTTCAGGATTAGCTTTGAAGGGAAGTCCTGGAAGTTATTTAAGTGATGGAAATTTTTATTCTCGTGTGTTTGATTTTAATGGAACAGTTGACCCGAACTCAATTTCTTGGACAACTTCATTTTCCGGAACCGCTTTGGGTTCAACAAAACTTGACCACACCGGGTTGTTGTCAAATTATAATTCTAGTTATTTTTCTTACAAATCTTCTGACAAAAATCATTGGACTGCTTCAGGTTCTTTGGACTGGAATGCAAAAGATTTTGGGAGTGAACTTAAGGGGGCAACTTATTCTGAAATTAGTTCGACGGACACAAGGTTTTTTGATCAAAATTTAATTGGCTTGTGGCATATGAATCTTAACACGCTTGATTCGAGTTCTTACCATAACGATGCGACAACAGCTGCTTTTAATGGTGATGAAAACACTTCTGGTTTGTGGGACACTAATGGTTTTTACTTTGACGGACTAAATGACCACTTAGAGGTAACAGATAATAATAATTTTGATTATTTGGGCGGAGAAATGACTTGGTCCATTTGGGTTAAGCCTGATTTAGATGAAAATGATGTTGGTTATTTGTTTTCAAAACCGTGGAACGCTGTCGGAGTGTATAATTATAGATTTCAATACACAGCAAATTTTGCATTGAGTGTAACTTTTGAAGGGGCAACCAGTTCGACTGTAACTTCTGATAATAATGTAATAAAGCCTGGTTACTGGAATCATGTTGTTTTGACAATTAATTCCTCAAGAAGAGTAAAAATGTATGTTAATGGTTTGATGGTTAAGTATGCTACTCAAGCAGTAACTAATTGGACGCCTGCAACTCTTCAAGAAATAAAACTCTCTATCGGGATGATTTACCCTTGGGGAAATAATCCTGCAGAATATACTTATTATTCTCTAAAAGGAAAAGTGGATGAAGCTGCTATTTGGAATAGAGAATTAACTCAATTAGAAATAATTGATCTTTACCGTTCGCAAATGGGTTCAGTGCTTGATGAAAATCTTGTTGGACTTTGGCACTTTAATAATAATTTAAATGATTCTTCCAGTTCTTTTAATTTAACAAACAGTGGAATAGATTACACAACAGGTTTGTGGGATACTAATGCGGGAAATTTTGACGGGGCAGATTATGCTTACGTTGCTGATAGTGCTGTGCTTGATAATAACACTAATAGTTTTACTTGGAGTTTTTGGGCGAAACACACAACAACTGCTTTGCAAAGAGTGTTGGCAAAATTTTATTATACCGGAGACAATTCAGGGTATGCCGCCTCTTTCAATTGGCCTTCTGCAGGAAATTTCACTTTTTGCATTTACTCAGGAACAGCGAGTTGTAATAATGGTGTTAGCACTACCGGCGGGGGGATAACAAATGATGGAAAGTGGCATATGAATACTGCTGTTGTTGACAGAGAAAAGAATACACTTACAATTTATGTTGACGGAACTTATATTACTGCGGGAAGCATTGCAGGAATTGGCGGACTTAATACAAGTGATGATTTGTATATTGGAAAACACAGGACTCTCGGAAATAATTATACTGGCTTAATGGATGATTTGTCTTTGTGGGCACGTGCTCTTTCTCCTAATGAAGTTAAAGCAATGTATGAATCTCAAAAAGGGAAGTGGCTTGACCCTAACTTGGTTTTTTATTACAAACTTGACTCGAGCAGTGGTTCTAATGTTATTGATTCTGCTCGGGCAATTAATGGTACGCTAGCTGCAAGTACTAATCTTAACGCTACTGGGATGTGGGATTCTAATGCTTTGAATTGTGGAACTACAAGCAATGCTTATTATATAACAACTGCTGATAGGGCTGAGCTAAAAGTTATTGGTGATCAAACAATTAGGATGTGGATTCATCCAACAAATGTTGCTGCGGGCAGAGAAAATCCTTACAATAAAGCTTATGGCGGGGAAGGAACACTAACGCAGGAAACAAACGGGAGTATGAGTTATTATTATGGTACAGGCGGAGGAAATGCAAGTCCTTACCAAGGGTTTGGAACTACTGCGGGCGCTATACAAAATAATGTTTGGACTTACATTGCAATTGTTAGAAATTTGAGCGGGACTAGTACACTGACGTGGTATGTTAATGGGGTTCAAAATAATTCCGCGGGTGCAAGTTATGCTGCTGCTGTTGCAAGTGCAGGCCCTATTTATATTGGCACAGGATATAGTGTTGCTTACTCAGGGTATATTGACGAGGTCGCTGAATGGAACAGAGCTTTGAGCGCAACAGAAATTCTTGCTGATTATAATAGGTTTGCAAATTCAAAGTTTGTTCAAAATAATCCAGTTGCAGTTGATTATAATTCTCTTCGAACTTTAATAAAAGTGAATTCTGACACAAATTATAATTTTGGTTCTGAAATTAGTTCTGCGGATACAAAGTTTTTTGATCAGAACCTAATTGGTTTGTGGCATTTGAATGGTGATGTTATTGATTCCAGCGGCAATGGGTATAATGGTACTTTGTACAACGCTTCTGTTTCAAGTGGTTTGTGGGACACCAATGCTTATTCATTTGATGGGTCCGGGGATTATATTGATTTAGGGGCTTCTCTCAACAGTACTTTTTCAACAGCAAAACCTTTCTCAGTAAATCTTTGGTTTAAAGCAACCACTTCTGCAACAGATACTGCTTTGTTTTCTAATGCGGATTGGAGTTCTCCTTACACTGGTTTTGAAATTAATTTACTAACTGCCGGCACTTTGAGAGTTGATTTTGTTCAAACTATTTCAGGCAACAAACTTATTCGGGAAACAACAAACACTAGTTTGAGAACCAATACTTGGAACAATCTTGTAGTAACTTACGATGGGGCGTATAGTTCTAATGGACTTAAAATTTTTGTAAATGGTATTGAACAAGTTACTACGGTCGCATTTAATGGTATTGATGGTGCTGCGATAAGTGTAACTCCTCTAGAAATTGGGTCGAGAGATGTAACAAATATCCCTTTTACCGGAAAAATAGAGGAAGTTGCTGTTTGGAACCGTGCGCTTTCTAATAATGAGATTGTGGATTTGTACAGGAAAGGGGTTTCCAGATTGGATTTGAATATTTATTCATGCAATGATGCTGGGTGTACTTCAAAAAGACAAAGTGGTTATATTTCAAATGCAAAAAATAATTATTTATATGACACTAATTTAGTGAATGGAAAATACTTTGGTTTTGATGCTTACTTTTTGCCTTACAGTTATAGTGACTTTTCTCTTGCAGGAAATTATTATGTTAATTCTTTTGTAAAAGATTTTAATGTTGGTTACAGTTATGTTGATGAAAATCTTTCGATGAGGACAAGTTCTAACGGAGTAACTTGGGGGGATTGGAATTATTTAACAACAAGTCCGCTTGCTTTGTTGGATGAAGCGGTAAAGTACTTCCAGTACAAAATGCATTTGCGTAGTAACAACCCAAACGCAACTCCTTTACTTAGTGATGTTAATTTAGTTTATACGCGATAAGGTAGTTAGTGGTATTGTATGGGAAACAAAATTCAAAGCAAAGGTCTTTTTTCAAAGATTAAAAAAAATAGCAAAGCGCAAGTAAGTATGGAGTTTATGATTAGCATAATTATTGTCTTGGCTGTTTTTGTTGTTGGCATGGGGATAATGCAGGACAGGTTTAATTACAATGTTTCTTCTTCAAATAAAAGTAATGCAGAACTAACTGCGTATAGGTTTGCAAGAAGCATTAATTCAGTTTATTTGCTTGATGATGGCGCTTGTTTAAGCGACACAATTTTTTGGGAAGGTTATGGAAAAAGTATTTCTTTTGGAGAAAGATCTGTGGATGTTTATTTTTCTGGTGGTTTTTTTGGGGCTAATGTGGTTACAAAAAATGTGTCGTGGAACATTTCAGATATTAATGGAGTTATTTATTTTCACAAAACAAATGGTTACATTGACATAAATTACGACGGTGGTTCTTGTTGAGTAAAAAAAATATTTTTGCAAATATTTTTCCAAGAAAGATTGATGAAAGAGGTCAGTTCTTTTCCCCTGATGTAATAATTGCTGTCGGCATATTTATTTTTGGTTTGGTTCTTTTCTTTTCCGCAAGCAATGCCGTTTTTGCTCAAGCGAATTTGATTAATGAACGTAGATCAATAGATGAAGCAATTCACCCAATTCTTGATTCTTTAATTTTATCACAAGGTACTCCAAAAAATTGGGAAACAAAAAGTATTGGCGATATTAATTCAATTGGTTTAGTTTGGACAAATAATTGCCTTGACGCGGATAAATTAATGACTTTCAAAGGGTTGCTTGATAATTCTTATACTGCGACAAAACAAGTGTTGGGCATTGGTTCTTATGATATTTATTTTGAGGTTGCAGACAATAAGGGCAATATATTGCAATTAAACGGAGTTGATTTAAATTCAGGGATAATTGTTGATACTCCGAAACAAAGACTTTCTTATCAAAGGATGGTTTGTTTTAATAATAGTGAATATGTTTTTGAAACCGTGGTTTCTTTTGAGGGTTAATTTTTTGGGATTAATTATTTTTATATTGGTGTAAAATGATGGTAAAAAAAGAGTTGTCAAGAAAGTTTTTGCACAAAGAGCGTTTCGCTCAGAAAGGATTTTTAATTACAGTGGACGCTTTTTTGAGCGTTACTTTGATGCTTTTACTAATAACCGCTTCTTTGTTTTATCTTTCGCAAGCAAAAGTTGATTCGTGGAATACTGTTGATTTAAAATCCGCTGTAACTGATTTGTCAACTATTTTAGAAAAAAATCTTGTTTTTGAGGATTCAATAAAGCAAAGCTCTTCCGAGCTACTACTTGAAAAGTTAAATAATTCTTCTTCAAAGTATTGTTTTTCCACAACAATATATAATTCAAGTTTATCTATTTTTATGTCCGCGGTAAAAACGGGTTGTACAAAAAATTCAGAAGAAATTCTTTCTACTGAAAGGGTTATTGTGGTTAATTCTTCTGGAACAATTTCTTTTTATGTTGCAAGAATTGATGGGTGGTTTAAGTGAAGCAAAGAAATTATTTAATTAAAGGAGGCCTTTTTGGGAAGAATAAATCAAAAGGTTTTTTGTTCACCATTTCGGTTATTCTTTTTGCTTCCACTCTAGTTTTTTTTGCCCAATCCTTTTCGATAACAAATAATCTCGTGGAAAATACTGTTTTTTCAAAATTTTCCCCCATGCAAGTAGTTCAGTTAGGGGATGATTTAGCTTTTGATTTTTTAAGAATTTCAGAACTAGCTCTTGATGTTAATTATGCCTCTTCTTCGAAAGTTTCTATTTCAGGGACAATTAATCCCCCAAGTACTTTGGCTACGGATTTTGATAATTATTCTTATTTTTTGTCAGATACTTTTTTCCCTAGGGGGGCGGGTACGGAAACTCTTAATTTGTCAAATACTTCCGACGGGGACATTGAGTTATTTTTTGGCTCTGTTCTTGAATTTGACTATAATTATGATGTTAATGCAATTTATCTTGTGAATCTTGTGGATGCAGAAATGAGTGAAATTGATTTGAACTTTTTCTCGAGCGGGAGTATTGTGGATTATTCTTGGTCTGAATCTGCGGGATCAATGGTTGTTGACATAAATTATTATGATGATACTAATTATTTGCATTTTACAAAGAGTTTTGATCCCGAAGCCGAATCAACTCTTACAATAAATTACGCTGATGGCTCTGTAATTATTTACTTTGGACTAGTTAACAGTACTAACAGTTCTTTTGCTATTGAGTCATCAACCCCAAATAAAATTGATTATTCTTTTGATTCTTTTTTTGCCGGGACTTACTTAATGACCCCAATTAGAGCTAACGCTTTGTTTAGTTATTCTCGAACAGGAATTAATTATTCAAATGATCTTGTTTTGGTTAAATAATTGGTTTTTTTTTGTTTTTGATTATTCAAATGATCTTGTTTTGGTTAAAATGGCTTTTTGTTTTAATTAAACAATTAATTTTCTTTTTCACTTTTGTCGCAAAAAAGTAAGTATTAAATACATTTACGCCCTATTACTTTAGATTCTTATGGTTGATTTGGTTTTGACTGTTACTGAGATAGTTAATCAGGCAGCTCCTTCAGTTGTTTTAGCTATTGTTTTGCTTGTAATTGGTTACATTATTGGTTGGTTAGCAAAATTTGTCATAGTTAATGTTGTTCGAATAATTGGGGTCGATGACTGGTTTGAGCATCAGCATTTATTAGCGGCTGTAGGCAACAAGGATCTTTCAGAAATAATTGGTTCTATTGTCAAGTGGTATATTTTCTTTATTTTCCTAAAACAAGCTTTTGAGATAATTAATTTGGCTACTCTTAATGAGTTTGTTGGTTTTTGGATTAACCTTGCTTTGGCACTAATAGCGGCTATTGTTGTTGTTATTATTGGGCTAATTATTGGCAGGTATGCTAGAAACGCTATTGATGCTTCTAAGAGTTCTTTGAAAAAATTTGTTGGGTTGGCTGTTGAGTTAATGATTGTTTATGTTGCTTTTGTTATGGGGATAAGACTTATTGGTTTGCCCGCTCAATTGCTTGAATGGACCTTTTTAATAGCTTTTGGTGGGGTAGTTCTTGCTGCTAGTTTAGTTGTCGGTTTAGGGTTTGGTTTGGCTCTAAAGGATGATGCCAAGCAAATAGTGAAAGAACTAAGAAAAAAGAAGTAACTATCTTTTTGTGTTTTTTTCTGCATTCTGTCCCCTTTTTAATTTTTTAGGTCGGGTATTATTTCATGAGTAGAAGGGATTTAGCCATACTTCCAGCTTTTCGCTGATTTTTATATGGTTGCCCCAAAAACTCACTTTTTTAAATACTCATTTTCTTTCTTTAATAATAAAGGAGTGATTTGTGCATAATGGGCGATTAGCTCAGCCTGGTTAGAGCATTAGTCTTATACACTAGGGGTCAGCGG